>JBCBAO010000141.1:0-7366 GCA_038532405.1 Pseudomonadota bacterium
ACTTCGCCACTTTTGGGGATTTTTGAAACGGCGTTTACAAAAGGCATGCAGTTCGTCGATGACCACCCAGCGCAGCGGGCCTAGCAGCGTTTGCGCCTGGTTGCGGTGTAGCACACCTTCCAACGACTCGGGCGTCGTCACGAGGATGCCACCGGTCTTGCGTGCGGACTCCGCGGTGCCGCGCTTGGTCCCGCCATGCAAACCGAAGGCCCCGCAAGCCTTCGTCTCGGCCCAAGGCGCCAGCCGATGGCTTTGCTGGTCAATCAGAGCCTTCAGCGGACAGATGTAAAGGATCTCATACCCCTGAGATCCAGGCGCGTGGGCCAGCCTGTCGATCAGCGGAAAGAACACTGCCTCGGTCTTGCCTACGGCGGTAGGAGCGCTGACGATCAGGTCGCGCCCGTCAGTTGTCGGATCGGCGAACCATGTCCAGACACTCTTCTGCACGGGTCGAGGTTCAGACCAACGTTCCAGCGCGATGATCTCTTTAATACCCGGAGTTACAATATCCGCCTTGACCATCGTAACACCCTTAAAATCCAAAATTATAAGAAGAATAACCTTTCGAAACTCGTGGTACATCACAAAAGTGGATACACGCGGACCACTTTCCTGAGAATTTCGCAGTCTGCATCAACGCGGCTACGCCGGACTTTGATTGGCCTTTCCCCGCTATTAGGACCTGTTTGATCTGGAGTCGCTGCAATACCTTCCGGATCGGCAGCATCTTGAGGATGCCGGTTTGGCGGAGGGCGGGTGTAGGGGCGAGATTTGTCTCACGCGCGTAGCGCGGTCTCGCGGGTCAGCCTTTCGCTGGCAAACCTAACCGGTCGAAGAAGGCAATGTTCCTCTGATAGGCCATGTCAACAAGCCCTTCGAAATCGATGACCTCAATGTATGCATTGTAGTTTGGGTTAAACCCGAAGTAGCGAAGCCCGTCTGCAGCTTCGGTCAAAGACGCGTAATTACACTGCTCCTTCAGCTTAGTCGTGAGGTCGGCCAGTACGTAAACGTAACCTGGCAATCGGTCTGCGTTTGCAATGGGTCGACCCTGACGCGTCGTTACCTGACCTTCCCTCAGCCGCTTAAGATATCCGAGCGCTTGTTGAATAGGGTTCTTGTCGTCTCCGTCACCATAGTCGTTCCTCATAGGTCTCTTGATTTCGACTACGGTGATCGCCGCTTGCGGCGCCGACGAGCGATCAGAGAAAAGATGCGGGTTCTCATACGCATTAAGTGAGAGAATATCCGGTCTAACGCGATCCGAGCTTGATGTGATCCCAGAGGACATGAGCGATCTATCTGACCCGAGATACTCACTGTGAAAGCTCAACCGTTCATCGACCAGCCAAAGATTGTTCATACCAAATTCGATGTCTTCGGACGTGGATCGCAGCGGAGCAATGAGCTCATGCACGACGTTCTCCGGTACCATAGAGCCGTCATTGCGTCGGTTCAGAGCCTCTCTTAGCAGATCCAAAATGACCCGCCGGTGCATAACATAGGCTGCCAAGTCAGATTGCTTCACGTCTTGAACGCGTTCGACGTACGCCTTGACACGTTCCTTATAGGCGTCTGCCGTCTCTTCGCTCTTCGGCTGTAGAACTGAATGGCCGCTCGCTCGGATGTCTTCTTCGATTGCGTAGCGATGCTTGTGCAAGAGCAGATCGAGTTCGCGGTCAGTCGCTTCCGGATCGATGTTCAATTCGGCATCTGGCACGTGCGCGAGTATCGGTTGATAATGCGGCGCCTTGTTAGAGATAAAGTCCTGAAGACGAGCCGCACCGGCTTGCTTATTCTCGGTGAGACTGTCGCCCAAGAAGGCCAGTATTTCCTTCCCGACCTCGGCCCGGATGTCCCTAAGTGTGATCTCCTGCTCGGCGAATAGACCTTCCACTTCTTCTTCAATGTCAAAACCGATCCGTTGTTCGAAGACTTTCGCATCTAGAAACGCGCTTGTGAGGTAACAGGCGTATGTGAATGATCCTCGGTCGTCACTGATATTGCCCGTTAGGCCGGGGATGTTTGGAGGCGTTTCTTCCATGACGAGTCGACCACCCGCGCAGTAGGAAACGACATGCCGCTTGCCGATATTGGTTCGGAACTTAACATGTGTGGCCTCAAACGTCGTTCCTTTGACGTCAAAACTGGTGGCCACAGCTTCAGCGTGCATGTGTTCGTCGAAGAGGTCGTTCAGGTCGATACGCTCGGACCCGTCAATGACCACCATACTTGGAACACCCCCCTCTCTTACAAAGTACCACAAGCAGTGTTCTAGAAGTGCCCGGGCAATGGTCGGCGTTGTCTTATAGACGGCTTCAGCAAAGGACTTGCTAAAGTCTATCAAGCGAACACTGGTTTCATGAACTTCGCCTGACCCTCGAGCAACTGCTTCTCCACCGGTCACACCGGGATTACTTGAAAAGGTGAACTCGCGCGTTAACGAGCGGTCGTTTTCGATATAGTTGCTGGCGACGCTGACGTAGGTGAACGCCTTCAGCCACATCAGCCGCCCAATGCCGCGGCAACCTTTGGCAATCTTGTGCGTGCTGTCTAGCAGGTTGAATGACGTCCAGTTTGCATCGGTGAATCCGACACCATTGTCACGAATTTCAAAGGAGTGAATTCTTGGCGACGCCATTTTCTTGCCTACAACATCCAGCTCGGTCTGGCTGTCACGCTCGATGATGATCTCAATTGCACCTTCAGACAGCGAGAGTTCAGTACTCGCAAATCTCTCTTCGATCGCGTGGATCGAGTTTACAACCGCTTCGAAGAGCGGAATGAGGCCGTGCTTCTTGGGGAGTGTCGTGTTTCGGATGCGGCCCTCTAAGTTACTCTGCACGTAAAAACCCTTCGCAGTCACTTTGGCAGACTTGTGGATATGCTTGGGAGCAACTGCCGCTGGAAATTTCTGTGTCTGCATTTTGATATCCGGTCCGCTACGAACCATCAACGTTCTCAAGGAAGGAGGTTAATATGTTCCTATTTTGTTCTGATGTCGAGACGGCGTATGTCAGCAACCAGCATCAGTTGGGATCGTCGTGACTTCGATCGGAACGGATGTGCCCTTCGAAACCAACTTTCTTGCGAGGTTAGCGTGTGCCAGGGCCTAGAGCCGACAAGAGGCGCCGGACTTCCCCACGCGGCAGTCGGCACCTGGGATGTGCATGGATGGTTGTCAGCGCTCCACGCAAGACTGCCGCATCGGCCACGCTAGTGCGGTAGAGTTCGGATATGACCCAAAGAACACCATGCATTTCTACTCCTTGCTCTACGCAAAGATCACGAAGAGCGCCGTCCCCGGTCAGCAGAGTCCAGCGCCGGGCCTCGGCAAGTGAGAATGCAAACGTGTCAGGCGTTGAAAGCACCTTGACCTGACGGCGCAGAGCGGTCGCTCGCATGAGTTCATCTGAGGTGAGTTCAACAACAGTGAGACCCAAGGCTCGCAGTCGATCTCCAAGATCGCCTGCAAGCTCTTTCTTGTACAAGAGGTCAGGGACGCAAAAATCGTACGGCAAGCCAAACAAGTGGTCGAGGAGACCACCGCGGTCGAGATCGATGATCACCGACGTATCCGAAACAAGGACTTCCACACCTACTGCGCCGCGCTATCCAATCTGGTTCCAAGTTCGCGGACAGAGATGCCCAACAGTCCTGCAGCCCTCGGTTCGCCAATCATGTTCTCGGCAAGGGCCCTATAGCACAGGCGCTCAAACCTCTTCGGTTCTTCCCACTTTGGTGGAATGGCTCCAGGCTCGGCATAAGGCGGCTTGCGCCAACCGCGTTGGTTGAAGAGCTTGAAGAGGCGCACAAAGGCATTCTGGTTCAAAATACCGAGATCTTTGCAGCGGTAAGCGATCGCCTGGATTGAGACACCGAACCGTTCCTTAAGCGCGACAAGCTCACCAATTGATACCGACGATCGGTTGGAGCCCATTTCTGCACGTAACGTATCGGCAGGTATGAGAAAGGCCCCGGCGAACCGGTGCGCTGCCTTCTCAACCTCTTCCTCACTCATGTCAGGCGACGGATTCATCACCATGTGTCCAAGTTCGTGCGCGAGCGTAAACCGCTTCCGCTCCGACCAAGCATCGCTCTTCACGACGACGACTCTGGCGGCCATGTGGTTTTTGCGGCGCACTTTCGCGGCCAGACCATCAATGTTCTGCAGAGACAGAGACAGCACTTTGATACCGCGTTCTTCGAGTAGCTCCGCCAGTTGCGGGATCGGATCATTACCCAGCCCCCAGTCCTCCCGCACGGATCGAGCCGCGTCTTCTGCATCTCGGATTTCACTTACCGGGTGGGGCGCACTGCGCGGCTTTTCCCAGTCGACGCTTTTGAGATGAAGCAAGTCCTCGATGGCCAGATAACGCTCGAGAAGATGAACGGAATTAGCTTCGATTGCTGCTTCTTCGCGCGCCGTCGTGTCAGGCTTCTTTCGGAACTCGACACCTTCCAGAACCAAGTCGTCGTCGCTGAGCAGGTACTCCTCCGATACGTCGAGAGCATCCGCCAACGCCAACAAGACACCCGAGCGGGGCATGTCCTCATTCCGTTCGTACTTTCCGATTGCCTGAGCCGTGACCAATCCGTCGATCTGCGCCGACAGATCGCGCAGCGAAAAACCGGCTGCGGCACGTGCGATGCGTAGCCTATGACCAATCATGGGTTTGATCCTTTCTATCAGTTTACATAACTTTAGAATTCTTACCATCTTGTAAACCGCGCCAACGTGCACTAGCTATCACAAAGACGACATCGGCGAGTCGCATTCAGACTCGCCGCAAACACTGAAATCCGTCGAGCAGCCGGTCCAAGCGCCGGCTCGGAGACCAGAGCGGCGAGAATGGCGATGAACATGCAGCTTTCGGGAGAACTGCCGAAAGGTATCCAGAAGATCACCGACCTACCGAGTGGGGAGCTTGCGGCCCTTTGGGACTCGATCATTCTCGATGATCTACTCAAAAAGCAGCTCCTCTCCCAGGCCGTTCTGAATTTCACGGTCCGCCCAAAAGTCTCGCGCGCGGTGCTTCCGCTTCACGGCGTTCTCCTTTTGGTTGGCCCGCCCGGGACCGGGAAGACATCGCTCGCCAAAGGGCTGGCCAATCGCGTCGCCGAAGTCTTCAAGAGTTCCAACTTCCGCCTCGTCGAGATTGAGGCACATGGACTCACGAGTTCGTCGATGGGGAAGACCCAGCGCGCAGTTGCAGATTTGTTCGCACAGACAATTGCGGAGCTGGCCAGCGGCGGCCCCACCGTCGTGCTACTTGATGAGGTCGAGACGCTAGCCGTCGATCGCTCGAAGCTCAGTATGGAAGCCAATCCGGTGGACGTACATCGCGCAACCGATGCCGTTCTGGTGCAGCTCGATCTTCTTGCTGAGGCAAATCCAAACCTCCTGTTCATCGCGACCAGCAACTTCCCGGAAGCGGTTGATAGCGCCTTTGTCTCCCGGAGCGACCTGGTGATGGAGATCCCGTTGCCAAACGCGACTGCGTGTCGAAAGATCCTGGAGGATTGCTTCGGAGGCCTGAGTGCCGTCTACCCCAAGATCGGACAGCTCTTGAAACATCCAAAGTTCGAGGCCTGCGCCGCCGAGTTCGTCGAGTTAGACGGGCGAACGATCCGCAAAACGGTCGCGAACGCGCTTGCCGCTGACCCCACTGTCGCCATGGCCCCGGAAACCGTCACGATCGAACAGATCGCGGCAGCTGCCCAAGCCGCACGCAAGACCCGCACCAAAAATGGGGGCAAATAATGGCAACCGTCGCCCGCCGGACAGTGCGGAGCTCGCCCCACCGAGATACACTGTCTACTTGGAACCTGATTGTGGACCTGCTGACGGCGACAAACACAGGCGCCCGGTCCGAGCTTGAGAGCATTGGCGGGATCGCGAGTAGCGTAATCGCCGACAAGGCCTGTGTAGCATCCGCCATCGTTGTGTCGTGCGACGGTCCGCAAACCCGCATTTATTGTCTGTTTGATGACGAAGCGATCGACGGATCGGATGCGAATGAAGATGTATTGGGGTTTGACCCGCTCAAGGGTGACTGGTTCGTCTCGCTGCCCTGCCACCCTGATGATCTAGATTGGGTCCAATCCGCCTTGAAGGAGAAGAGCGACCGCATCACCGCTCGCGATCAAGATGAGAAGAAGCAGGCACGCGATGACGGCGCCCGGTCATCGACGGGATTTGAGCTGGACGTGGAAGGGTTTCTGAAGTCATGACGACAACGATCACATATTCACGCACCCATTCGGTCACGTACGTTGCCGATAACATCCTGAAGAGCCTCAAGGACATCATTCGCGAAAGCGGCATGAGCCCGGCGAAGTTCGTCAACGATACCGAGGTCAACCGACTTGGCCTCATGACGTGGCTCGATTCTGAACATCTCGAACGTATTACCCTAGAGATTTACAATCCGCGAACTGACAAGCTCATCACCCGTTGGGACATCGATGTCCGCTACGACTGGGCGTCCGGCGATGCGAGCTTCTGGACTGACACGGAACAGCTCAAGTGGGCGATCAAGAAGGCTGGCGTTGCGCCAGCCGATGCCAAATACAACCTCATTCTCTACAACAAGGTTGGCCGTCCAGATGTGGTCGGTTGGTCGCCGTGCAGCTATCGGTCGACAGACGGCATGGTCCGGCAAAGCCTTGGATCGACGATCGAACACAATGGTCTGGGCGCGTCAGCCTCGTACTGGAGGAATGCGTCATGATCTCGTTGCAGGATGCCTTCAAGAAATTCAAGAGCCGCCTAGAGCTCAACGAGAAGGAACAGAAGAACGCATCAAAACGCCAGACCGAGGTCCGGGAGTTTCTCGACACAAAATTCCAGATCGATAGGAGCTTTCTCACGGGCAGCTACAAACGATGGACGAAGACAAAGCCCCTGAAGGATGTCGATATCTTCTTTGTGCTCGGCGAAAATGAGCGTCACTATCTGAGCAAACACCCTGATGAAATCCTGACCGCTTTCGACAAGGCATTGGTCGAAAAGTACGGTCGATCAGCAGTCAAAAAACAAAGCAGGTCGGTTGGCGTCGATTTCGGAGTCGTGATCGATTCCGACGACAACACGGACTACCGTGTCGTGAGTGTCGACGCAGCTCCGGCTTTCGTCGATGGCAACAATTACACGATAGCAAACAATGCCACCGGAAAGTGGATGGGCACCAACCCTGAGATCCACGCGCAGAAGGCTACCGAAGCTCATCAAGCCTACGGCAACGAGTGGAAGGGCCTTGTCCGCATGGTAAAGTACTGGAACCAAAACAGTCGCCACGGTGAGAAGCCGATCAAGCCCTCATTTCTGATTGAGGTCATGGCGATGGGTTGTCTCCATGGGGGT
>JBCBAO010000142.1:0-7286 GCA_038532405.1 Pseudomonadota bacterium
TAACCGCGATTGATCTTGTCGCGTGGCTATGAGCGCCAATGGGAAAAGCGCGATATGTTAAGGATTGTGGCAAAGTAAACATACGCTCACCTTTGAATTGCCCGTATCTTTGCTCGCCTGCGCCACATTGCTCCCCTGTAATGTCAGTATCGGCAGGGGTTTGCGCATCGCAAGAACCATGGTTGAACAGGAAGTATCCCTGCAAGACACCTGCATAGGAACTGGTTAGGAGACTGCGAACGATGCCCACTTTGGCGCTTGTTGATGACGACGAGAATATTGTCACATCCCTGAAGATGTTTTTTGAGGCCGAGGGCTACCAGGTCCGAACATATTTTGATGGACAGGCCGCCTTGCCTGCCTTGACAGAGACCCCACCGGACATTGCCATTTTCGATGTTAAAATGCCGAAAATGGATGGCATGGAATTGCTGCGCCGCTTGCGCCAAACCTCCGATCTGCCGGTTATCTTTCTGACGTCCAAGGATGAGGAAATTGATGAAGTGATCGGCTTCAATATCGGTGCCGACGATTTCGTCCGTAAACCCTGCTCAACCCGGCTATTGTCTGAACGCGTCAAAGCCGTTCTGCGCCGGGCCCGCGGTGGAGCAGCTGGGCCGGAAGAGGGGGACCACAAGCCGATCGTGCGGGGCAGGTTGACCCTTGATCCAAACCGCCATGCCTGTGCGTGGGATGACAAACAGGTTCGTCTGACCGTAACAGAGTTCCTGATTTTGCAGAGCCTTGCCCAACGCCCCGGCTATGTGAAAAACCGCGATCAGCTTATGGATGCGGCCTATGACGATCAGATCTATGTCGATGACCGCACCATAGATAGTCACATTAAACGCCTGCGGAAGAAGTTTCGCGAAGTGGACGGTGAGTTCGATGCAATCGAAACACTCTACGGCGTTGGCTATCGATACACTGAAACCTGATTAGGCTGTACCGAGGCGCGCGCGAAAGTCTGCATAGCCAAAATCGCTTAGCATTTCGATGACCCCGGTTTCGTGCCTGAGGGCGAGATTGGCCAGCGGTGTGCCATTGAATGTGTTTGTCTTCACGAAAGTGTAGTGCATCTGGTCGGTAAAAATGAGCCGGTCGCCGGTGCTTAGGGGCTCACGGAAGCTGTAGGTTCCGATAACGTCGCCGGTCATGCAGGTATTGCCGGCGAGGGTATAGGTGTGGGCGAACTCGCCGGGTGTGCCTGCGCCCAGAATTTCCGGTCGGTAGGGAGCCTCCAGGACATCCGGCATATGGGTCGAGGCGCTCGCATCCAGGATTGCCAGTTGGGCTTCGTTTTCATGGAGGGCGAGGACGGTCGTGTGGAGTTCGCCTGCATTCACGACAAGACCCGAACCGGGCTCAAGAATAACCTCAACATCGAATTGTGCCTTGAAACGCCCAATCGCCGCGATCAACGCATCGACATCATAGCCGGGCTTGTTGATAAAATGTCCGCCGCCGAAATTCACTGTGCTGACCTGCTTGATATAGGGCGCGAAGGTCTCTGCGACATGGTCGATCAGGCCAACCGAGCCATCGGCCATGGACTCGCATAAAGCGTGGACGTGAAAAATATCGACGCTTGTCCAGTCAACTGCGTTTAGTCTGCTTGGAACTTCCCCAAAGCGAGAGCCTGGGGCGCAGGGGTCATAGAGCGTGCCGCCGAGGGTCGCGTTGGAATATCCTGGATTGACGCGCAGGCCGATCTTGCACTTGGCCTTCTGCGCAATGGGGCCGAAACGGGCCAACTGCTCTGCGCTGTTGAAATAGATGTGCTGAGCAATGGCCGTGAGGTCCTGAATACCTTCCTCGGTATATGCTGGTGCGTACACATGAACTTCTTTCCCGAACGCTTCTGCGCCGAGACGGGCTTCATGCAGACCGCTGGCCGTCGTGCCATCGAGATACTCTGCCATCAGAGGAAAAGCTGCCGGCATCGCAAATGCCTTGGTTGCAAGAAGGATCTTGCAATCGGCGGCTCTGCGAATGCGTGCAGTGGTTTCTAGGTTTGCCCGTAGCTGGGCAATGTCCATCACGAAGCAAGGGGTTGGAGGCATCATAAGATTTCTATCTTGCTTCTATACTCTTGAACCAGGTGCTCGCCCGTTTCACTCCATCTTGCCAACCGCGGGTGTTTTTCTTCGGCATCCCTCAAATATCCAAACCAGCTTAGTATAATTGTCGCCTGTTCTCCGGCATTCATTGCCATATGGTCGAGCAGGCCTGTTTCGTCCCTCAGAAACGTATCACTCATCACGGCCAAGGTTCCAAGGAGAGGGCGGTTTTCATCTGTCTCAATGGCTGTGCGCTGATTGAGGATGAATTGGTTGTGCTCCCCCTCCGGATATAAGTGTACAGCCCATTCATACCGATCATCGATTTTTAGAATGTAGTCTCGTTCCTCAAGAAGCTGAGTAACATGTGATGCTTCTGACAGGGCCATATACTGGTCGGCCATATAGCATATCGCCAACAATATGGTCTCATCTAGCGAGGGCATGCCTATGTCTCAAACAATTCCGTATGCGTGCCACCGGTAACATCTAGTACATGCCAGGGAAGGCCGCGACGTGCGACGTCTTCCAGGAATGGTCTTGCTGGAAATTGTTCGACGTTAAATACACCGGCACCAGACCACTCACCGCTAAAGAACATTTTCGCGCCAGAAACTGGCGGGACGCCAGTGGTATAGGAAACTGCTTGCGCACGAACTTCCTTGAATGTCTCGGCATGGTCTGTGGAGTTATAGATCATTTTCGCCAGGGGTTTGCCGTCTTTGATACCACGAAAAATACAGCCAATGCTTGTTTTGCCGGTATAGTCATCGGCGAGGGACGACGGCTCGGGAAGAAGCGTTTTCAGAAACTCCATGGGAATGATTTCAACGCCTTTGTGCAGGACCGGATCGATTCTGGTCATGCCGATATTGGTGAGAACATCCAGATGTTTGATGTATTCGTCGCCAAACGTCATCCAGAAGCGGATTTGTTTCAGTCCACGAATATTCTGTATAAGGCTTTCTTCTTCTTCGTGGTAAAGGAGGTAGGAGGCACGAGGCCCAACCTCGGGATAATCAATCATGCATCGGACGGCCAAGGGCTCGGTTTCAATCCAATTGCCGTCTTTCCAGTATCTGCCTTTTTGGGTCACTTCCCGTAGATTGATTTCCGGGTTGAAATTCGTGGCAAATGCCTTGCCATGGTCGCCAGCATTGCAATCGACAATATCAATATAGTGGATCTCGTCGAACAGGTGTTCTTGCGCATAAGCGCAATAGATGTTGGTCACACCCGGGTCAAAGCCGCAGCCAAGGATCGCCGTTAGTCCCTTTTCGACAAATCGGTCGTGATAAGCCCACTGCCATTTGTATTCGAATTTTGCTTCATCGCGCGGCTCGTAATTGGCGGTGTCCATATAATGGGTGCCGGTTTCCAGGCAGGCGTCCATAATCGGCAGATCCTGATAGGGTAGGGCCATATTTATGACGAGGTCGGGTTTGACTTTGTTGATAAGCGACACCGTTGCAGCGACATCGTCTGCATCGATCTCTGCAATGTCGATGGGGCTTTTGCAAAGCGTAGCCACTTTTTCACAAGACGAAAGCCTTCGGGATGCGAGTGTAATATGCTTGAAAGTGGAGCGATCCATCGCACATTTCTGGGCAACGACCGACCCGGCTGCGCCTGCACCGATGATCAAGACACGATCCATGCCATATCCCTCGCCTTTGATCTGGGGTTAACACAGTCGCATGTGCTGCAAACGATGTCGCTTTTCAAGCGGAAAGAGAGGTTGCTTTAAATGAAGAGGAGGCCTCGGAGGACATAGGCGGTGGCTGCGACTGCGATAAGGCTTGCCAGGGCAAGCCCTGCAAACCAGGCGAGTTTGTTTAAGAGGTTACCCTCGCCGCGACCATCTTCCGATGGCCCTTGCGGAGACAGCCAATGGTCGCCGCGCTTAATGGGCATGGTATCCGTCTCCTGGTTTCACTTTGCCCCAGAAGAGGGAGTAAACATAAGCCGTATAAGCCAAAATGATCGGTAGCATGATAGCCGCGCCAACCAGCATGAAGCCCAGGGCATTGTCCCGCGCCGCAGCTTGCCAGACCGTCACTTCGAACGGCACCAAATAGGGGAAGAGGCTAATGGCAAGACCAAGATAGCCGGTGAGAAAAATCCCCGCTGTATAGACGAATGGTCGCCAATCCGGTGCGCGGCGAGGCGTTGCAGGGTCTGCTGACAGATCACGCCATAGGAGCGCACACAGAACCATGCCAGACAGCGGAACCGGGGAAAGGGGAAGCAGTTTCCCAAATTCCAGCTCTGTCATGGAGAAACCCCACCGCGCAACAATTTCAGGATCAACCGAAAGGGTGGCAAGGCTTACGCCGAAAAAACAAAGCGCAACGCCGATGAGCGCCAATCGTGCCCAGTGGCGGGCGCGGTCGAACAGTTCGTCCTCGGTTTTCAGGACAAGCCAGCAACTTCCAAGGAGGACGTATCCGATCACCACAGATGTGCCGGTCAGCAGGGTGAAAGGCGTTAGCCAGTCGAAAGCTCCGCCTGCCCATACTCCGTCCTCTATGTGCACACCCTGGATGAGGGCCCCCAGCATTAGGCCCTGGGAAAACCCTGCGATAAGCGAGCCGCCGAAGAAGGCTCCGTTCCAGAATTTACGTGTGGTTGGGCGCACGGCCTTATGGCGAAACTCAAAGGCGACCCCGCGGAAGATAAGCGCTGCCAGCATAATAAGCAGTGGCAGATAAAAGGCCGGCATCAGGATCGCATAGGCTTTGGGAAAAGCGGCAAACAGTCCGCCCCCACCAATAATGAGCCATGTTTCATTGCCGTCCCAGACGGGCTCTATCGTGGCTGTCATCATGTTTCGTTCTTCGTCCGAACGTGCCTGGGAGGTGAGCATGCCAACCCCAAGGTCGAAACCGTCGAGCAAGACATACATCATGACACCGATGGCAATGATCACGGCCCAGATGACGGGGAGGTCCAGAGCGTCAAGCATATCGGTGTCTCCTATTCTCCGGGAACAAGGTCGCCAGGCACTTCGGCAGGGTCTGCGACCGCCCCTAAGGGAGAGCCGGGCGCACGGCGCGCGCCTTCTGGCGTTGGCGGTTCATCATCTACGAAGCCACGTGTTGCAATGCGCGCCATATAGACGGTGCCTGCGGTGAAGATGATGGCGTAAACCACCATGAAAACGAGGAGCGAGGTTGCCACCTGGCCCGCCGTCACCGGCGCAATGCTGTCGGCGGTTCGAAGGGCACCATAGACGGTATATGGCTGACGGCCGACTTCGGCGACGACCCAACCGCTGATCACAGCAACGAAACCGAGCGTTCCCCCTGGGATAGCGAGCCAATGGAAAAGGCCCGGTTGATCCAGCGCCTTTCGCAGCCATAGGAAAACACCCCAAAGCCCCAACCCTAAAAGCCCAAGCCCGGCACCGACCATGATCCGGAAACTCCAAAATACCATCCAGAGCGGCGGTCGATCATTGCGTTCAAAGGCGTCGAGGCCCTTGAGCGGATCCTCCGTCGCAAACAAAAATCGGCTTGTGCCGGGAACCCCAATGCCATTTAGGCCGCACGCATTATCCGCTGGCCAAGCGAGGAGAACAGTGGGCTGGACGTCACGGGTTTCGCACCATCCTTCGATCGCGACCACTTTGGCGGGTTGGTAGTGGTGGGCGACTTCGCCTGACCAGTGACCTGCCCAGATCTGCAAGGGCATCAAAACGGCGAGCGTTCCGGCAGCCATACGCATCTGGAAGCGGGTTGGTTCCGTGGTGCGATCCTTGAGGACCTGCCAGGCACCCGCGGCCAAGACCACTGCCGCTGTCGTGATATAAGCGGCGAGCAGCATATGGGTCAGCCGGCTGGGAAAACTCGGATTGAAGATAACGGCAAACCAATCGGTCGCGTAGAAATTCCCTGTTTCTGGATCAATCGCAAACCCGGCCGGGGTCTGCATCCAGCTATTCGCGGAGAGAATCCAGAAAGCCGAAATTGTCGTCCCGATGGCAACGGCACAGGTTGCAATGAAGTGGAGGCGATTGCCGACCTTGCCCCAGCCAAACAACATCACGCCGAGAAAAGTCGCTTCCAGGAAAAATGCCGTCAGCACTTCATATCCAAGGAGCGGCCCCATAACGGAGCCGGTTTTTTCGGCAAAAACGCTCCAATTCGTCCCGAATTGATAGCTCATGACGACGCCGGATACGACGCCCATGGCAAAAGCCAGGGCGAAAATTTTTACCCAGTGGAGATATAAACGGCGGAACACATCCCGCCCGGTGCGCAGCCAGAGGCCTTCGCATACCGCCAGAAATGCAGCGAGGCCAATCGTAAAGGCCGGGAACAGGATATGGAAAGCGATGACGAACGCGAATTGCAGTCGCGATAGGAACAATGCGTCGAATTCCATTCCCTGTCCTCCAAGCTTGTTTCTTTTCTTTACCATAAACGGCATATTTTTGCCTGGGTGATCTCGCCGCGTGGCAGGATGTCTCCCCTTGGGATCGCGACTTGAAAAAAGTTGACGCTTGTGTCATTTTTGTTGGTGGAGCTACAGAAATGATTGCCAAAACACTCAAGGCTATTTTCGATTTCGGACCGCTGCTTTTCGCTGCTGGATTTCTGCTTCCGCTGTTTGCGGAGTTGATCGCCCTGTCCGGCTGGACGCCGCCCTTTGGCCTGTCCACGCTCGCCATTGGCGCGATACCTGCCCTGGCATTCGGTCTATACGCGCAAATTCGGGGGACGTGGCTGTGGTGACCGCTCTCGAAGATCTTGCAAAGGCAGATGATCTGACAGCTCTGACGGATCGGGATTTGACAAGGCTCGAGCGTCAGATTGCTTCTCGGCATATGGGGTATGTGCCGTGGTTCGCCGTCGCTTGGGCGTTCGTGAATCTGGCCGTCTGGCTCTCCCTTTGGCCTTTGGTCTTTGGCGGGATTGTACCGCTCTGGTTGGGATTTTTGATCGCGACGTTGAATGTCATGCTGAGCTATCTGCCGTCCCATGAAGCGCAGCATGATATTATCGCGAAGCCCGGCGAGCCATTGCGCTGGCTGAACGAATTGGTTGGGCACCTCTCCACGGTTCCGATGTGGTTGCCCTATGGCGTTGCGAAGTTAACCCATATGGAACATCACAAACACGCAAATGATCCCGAAAAGGATCCGGATTATTCCACCCATGCCGAGAGCGGCCCCCACGCTGTTTGGAAAAGCCTCATTAATCGCCAACCGCGGGCCGCCGGTGG
>JBCBAO010000143.1:0-7281 GCA_038532405.1 Pseudomonadota bacterium
CATTCTTGCGGTTCTATGCTGTTCGTTTGGTTTTCTGAAGCCCTGCCAAGAGTTTCGCCGCCGACTGCTGCCGGTCCATGTTCAAATCCTGTGCATCGGCAAGCGCTCGTGCGGCCTCCAGCCACGTCGACGCATACTCTGTTTTTTCCTGCGCCATTTCAGCGAGCCAGGCCAGAACTTCATCTCCAAACGCGGCATAGGCCGTCTCATCCACACCACATTTCAGCAATGCATCTGCCAGTGTTGCATCCGATGGTGTGGGTAGGCCTTTCAAGTAAGCACGTGCGGCGTTAGCAGCGGCGAGCCCTGTTGAACTCGCAAGTTTCAGGCCATGCCCCGGTCTGCCACGCGCAAGCAATTTTGCACCGGCGGAGATCTGATCACCTGTTTCCGTCTCAAGCTGGGCGAAGACACGCTCGGTGTCTGCCTCGTCCAGACAATGGAGCTGAACCGTCCGACAACGCGATCGAATGGTCGGCAGGACAGGCCTTGTATTGTGGGAGATCAGCACCAGCAGGCAGTTTGCGGGCGGTTCCTCGAGCGTCTTGAGGAGCGCATTCGCGCCTGAGCGGTTGAGTTCGTCCAGACTGTCGATAACGCCGACCCGCCAGCCACCGAGCGCCGGCTTCAGGGCAAAAAAAGCATTAAGCTCGCGTATGGCATCAACGGGAATATCTTGACGCAGCTTGCCTTTCTCATCTGGTCGTCTGCAGATCCAGCGAAGATCGGGATGTGCGTCTGCTTCGATTTTCTGGATGATGGAATCGTCGCGTGGTGCATCAAGTGTCTTCGGGGCCGTTTCTGCACCGAGAAGTGATGCTGCCATTCGCATCGCAAATCGCGCCTTGCCAATGCCCGAAGGGCCGCTGACCAGCCATCCATGGTGCAGTTTCCCACCATGCTTGGCATCGACAAAGGCCGTCTCCGCCGCCCCGTGACCGATCAATGGCCAAGCGAGTTTATCGGCCACTAGGCGCGACCCGCGCCAGCAAGACAGCGCGCTTCAATTGCGGCCCAAGCTTCTTCCAAAAGCCGGTCGGGACTTTTCATTGCATCCAGGACAACACAGCGCTCCGGCCACCTTTTGGCGATTTGTAGAAAGGCTGCGCGTACGTCCTGGTGAAACTTCAAAGGCCTTTGTTCAAATGCATCCGTTGGATCGCCCCGCGATGCGACGCGCTTGCGGAGATCCTCTGGCGCAGCGTCCAGAATAATTGTCAAATCCGGCCTGGAGCATTCCAGGACGGCGGCCTCCATTGACAAAAGCGTAGACATGGACACACCCCCGCCAGCACTTTGGTAGGCCAACGTAGAGTCTGAAAATCGATCACAAAACACCCATTGGCCTTTTTCGAGGGCGGGCCGAATGCGGCGATCCAAATGCTCAGAGCGGGCGGCATTCATCATTAAAGCCTCCGCCATGGGCGTCCAGCTATGCCCATTTGGGGGTTGGAGCACGAGGTTTCGCACAGCCTCCGCCAATGGCGTGCCCCCAGGCTCGCGCGTCGTCTCAGCTGAGATATCATTTTCCCGCGCCCGTTTCGCCAGCGCGTTGATGAGCGTTGACTTCCCTGCGCCCTCGCCGCCTTCCAGGGTAATAAACCGGCCAAGTAGACCAGGGCTCATTCTGCACCGCCCATGACCTGAGCAAGGCCTTCCACGACTTGTCCTATAAAGCCTAGGCGATCAACCGAACTGGCAGCAAAAGCCGGTGCCCGCACTTCTTCGCGCCCCGGCAAGGTGACAACCAACTCGCCAATCTGGTCCCCCTGGCGAATAGGGGCTTCGAGTGGCCCATCGTAAACAAGTTCGACTTTGGCGGTGTCAAACGCCCGTTTATGGCCACTCACAACAAGAGGGCTATCAAGGATAACAGGCACTGTGCGCGCCGTTCCCAGCCAGACCTCCACTTCACCGATAGGCTCGCTCGTCTGATCGATAGTCTTGCTTGTAAATGCGCTAAATGCCAACCGCATCATGCGCTCTGCCTCTTGCGCGCGCTTTGCTTCGTTTTCCAAACCATTGATCACAACAATACGACGCTCGCCATTTTGGTCTGCCGACGTTGTTAAGCCATAGCCTGAAATTTCCAAGTGACCAGTTTTCAACCCGTCAACACCCGGCACACGGCCAAGCAGGGGGTTTCGGTTCGGTTGACTGATGCCACGCCACTCATAGGCGCGCTCATTGTAAAATGCGTAATAGTCGGGAAATTGCCCAATCTGAATTTGCGCCAGTTTGGCGAGGTCAATCGCGGAAATACGATGATCCTCGCTATAGAGACCCGTTGAGTTTTCGAAGTTTGCGCTCTCCAGGCCAAGGCTTTGCGCCAGGGCTGTCATTTCCCGCGCAAAAGCCTCCTCAGACCCGGAAAGTCCTTCGGCGAGTACAATACAGGCATCGTTGCCAGACAAAACGATAACGCCGCGCAGCAATTCTTCGACGGTTGGTTCATCCCCAATCGCAAGCCCCATGGTGGATCCACCAGAAGCCCACCCGCCTTCGCGCCAAGCTCGCTCACTCGTAACAAGGCGATCTGATAACGAAATTTCGCCTCGGGAAAGGCGGTCAAAGACGACCTGGGCCGTCATCATTTTCGTCATTGAGGCTGGAACCATGGAGGTGTCGCCATTTTTGGAGAAGAGAACCGTACCGGTATCATAATCCAAAATAACTGCATGGGACGCCTCGGTCTCGATAAGAGGAGGCTGGGCAGTGCCGAGACCAGCCAAAATCAAGCCAGAGACAACCAGCATCAGTAACCGCATACTATCGACACTCCTCCGTACCATCGGCCAACAAAGCCAAACTCGTTCCCCGTGATGAACACAGAAAAAGGGCCGGTTTGAGGCTCAGGTCAACGAAAGATTGTCCTAAGATGGGTCCGAAATAACGAGGCCGTCAGCAACCCCTTGATTTGCAAGATCATCCCTTAGGGCAATTGCTGCATTTCTGCCTTTGAGAGGGCCAGCGACAACGCGAAAGAAATCGGCTCCGCGGACCCGCACGGGCACAATTTCAATATTTGCGAGCGGCCCGAGTTGGGCATGCAGCCGTTCTGCATTTGCGATATTCGAAAATGAACCGAGTTGAACGAAGAAATTCTCCAATTGCGAACCTGGAAAAACAGTACGCACCGGCGCGGCTCGGCTTGGTGCCGACGGCAAACCAAAAGGTGCCGCGGTGCGATTGGGTTCGCTCTTGGAACTCGAAGCTGTGCCTTCCGCCGTGTCGGGCCTGGATGCAACAACCGGAGAAGGTGACTGATCGCCGGGGGCAACCGGCGCAGGCCCGAGGTATTTTACTCGAACATTCGCACGGCCAGATTCATTGAAGCTAAGGATTTGCGCAGCCGCATCAGACACCTCAATCAGGCCTCCGCCATCAAATGGCCCTCGGTCATTCACCCGTAAAACAGTTTCGCGGCCGGTATCAGTATTGATCACATGGATAAGGCTTGGCAACGGCAAGGACGGGTGCGCCGCACTCAAGGCGGCTGGGTCGTAAGTTTCGCCATTGGCCGTTGGCTGACCGCGAAGGCCACCATCGACGATACCTGCGACACCGGTCCGATCGTAGCCAGGATTGGCAGCCGGGTGGAAAACCTCACCTGAAACCGGTTTTTCGGTTGTCGCAGGCTTCCCAATTGTAGGGCTGACTGCGGTGTTGGCAGAAAAATCAGCTGCTCCAGCCGCCGTTTGGTACATCCGTTGTTCACCACCCTGCCCTGCACGTTCCGCAGCGATTTGCGCTGCGGCGGCCCGTGCGTCGAACCCACCAGCTGAGATCGCCGGATCGCGGCTCGGCGTTGGCATCGAACGCTCTGTAGGCTCAGCCATGGCATATTGCCTGGCGGAGGCTGCGCTTACAGCTGAGGTTGAAGAAGAGAAACTGATGGGTGGCGCATCTGCGGCGGAACGTGCGCCCCCTGCCCCATAAAATGTGTTTGGTTGGTCTGGGTAACGAAATTCAACGCGGCGGCCCGTCGACGGGGAAGCATCGGATCTCTTTGCGGTTCCCCTAGAAGAAAAAGCTGCTTGATCGGCCTGCGCGTAAGTAATCGGCGCGTTCGGGCGGTCATCTGCCGAAGCAGGTGCCACCGGCAAGCAAAAGGCGGAGATACTGCACGCGGTTACAACAATCCTGCGGAGGGTCCGGACGACTTCTGACGTCAATTGGGAACTCATGCGATCCTCATTCTATGATCTATCGCTCTGCATTCTTGCAAAGCGAGGCATTGGCCTTCTGGCTCTGGCCTCTACGATCTGTTTACCAAACCGAAATGCAGGTTTGGTGAATAAAACCAGTTGGTTTCCACCTCTTTGACAAGGCAGCGTTAACCATCTCGCGAGAGGATTCAGGCATAATCAAGGCACAGTAATCAGGGCTTGCATTTCAGGCTTGAGTATCAGATGAGTGCCTCACGCCGCGGGCAGGTGGCAGAGTGGTTGAATGCGGCGGTCTTGAAAACCGTTGAGCGTGCAAGCGTTCCGGGGGTTCGAATCCCTCCCTGCCCGCCATTTCAGCGTTTTGGTGTGAATTTCCCGATCGGGCGGCATCTAAAGATGAGCTGTCATCGAGAGGACGAAATTTTTGATTTGTAGCTACGCGGGATGCAGAATTGCAGTCACTAAATTTTCCGTGATCGCCTTATCTTATGCCTGGCAGGGGCAGAAGGACTTGAACCCTCGACCCTCGGTTTTGGAGACCGATGCTCTACCAACTGAGCTATACCCCTTCAGGCAAGACCGTCTTCTGCCTCAAATCCCAAAACCACGCAATCACCCAATGGCGGATTGTGCAGAAGAGAGATTCAGAATGGGCCCGCTCCATGGGCTGTCGGCAACTAGCTTGCGATAGGCACGCCGAACCGCACTGACGAAAGCCCAAACCAAAACCGGCCCAACAATACCCCCTACGATCAACCCGGTACTCGCTATTGGGCCTTCCGGATCTATGCCGATCAAAATGGGCAGTTTCTGCCCGAGACGGAGAAAAACAATATGGAGCAAAAAAATGGAAAGGGTGGCTCTGTTGAGCAAGCCAACAATATGGGACAACAGTCCTCCCAGTTGAATGCGCGGAAACCAAATCAGCAACAGGCCTGCCGGCGCAAAAACGAGCATCCGCAGGTCTCCGCTTGCAAGGCCGGCGTACAGAAACACAGTTCCTAAAACCACGCAGAAGCCAATCGAAAAGATGATCCGGTCTTGCATATTTGATGTCCGGTTTAGGAACACAGCCCAAAACAACCAGCCGAGTATCAAATTCCAGACGTGCAAATGGGGAAGCCTGTCGTCCAAAGAGGCGTTCGTGTCCCAGATTGATTCTGCAACAACGACCATCAGCACGGAAACAGCCAGCATAATTCCAGTAACCCATATTGGATGCCTGCGCAGACGGGGTGTGAGATCGAAGGCGTAGAAAATCAGCGCCAAGCAGGCGAAGGCTTGCAGCATAAACTGCGTGTACCAAACCGGAACCGGAGCGATCTGATGTCGCCCTGTCCAGTTTGAAAACATGAAAAGTTCCTGCGGGTAGAACCCATTGGGATACCAAGACCAGCTATAATAAGCCGTTCCCGCAAAAACGATGATCATTGTGAAGACCACAAGCCGAAACAGGAAATGATACATCGCCTTGAGCGTTTCAGAACTTGTCGAACGGAACCCGATTTTTGCGAAGCTGACCCCTGATGCAAACATCAGAATATTCAACGCACCGACAAAAGGTTGGGGCGTGGCGTGGTTCACCACAAGCAAGCAAATCGCGAATGCTCGAAGGACGAGGAGCGTATCGGTCGATGCTTTAAGAGACTTTGCTGGCTCAGACATCGGTGCGCCGCCCTAAGCTCTCAAGCTCTCTAATCGACTGTGTCTGCCAATCCATCGGCAGGTAGCCGAGATAGCTTTCAAGCGATAGCGAAAGCTCAATAAATGCCGTGGAATCCCCACCAAGATCCAGGAAGTTATCATTTTGGGAGAGGTCTGTCCGGCCGAGGATCTCTTCAAAAGCCTGCCTTACGGATTTCGGCTCAGTCGCCTGGCCGGTTAAAATGGCCGTGAATTCGCGAAAACTCTCACGAAAGAAGGTCAGAAAGCTTGGGCGCGGTGCATTAGATGCCGCCAAGGCCGATAAGGCACGGTAGTCTGTTTTTCCAGTTTCGAGGCGAGGCAAACGGTCGATCTGACGCCCATCAATAAGGTTGGGGAGCAGGCGGTAACGCGTGGAGAGGTGTTTCACTACCGCGTCCATATCCGGACCACCTTCAGCGAACACGGTTATATTTTGATCATTCCCGACCACAGCGGTGGTGTATCCTTGCGCGTCGAGATGGGCCTCGATGTCATCGAGACTAAGGCGCAAGCCGAACAGTTTGACGAAGCGGCTTTTGCGGCCAGTAATGTAAAACAAGCCAGCTTCATCTTTTACCGCGAGGTCGCCTGTCTTCAGTTGTCCGGGTGATTCAGAGGCCGCAAGATCATCAGCAGATGCTGCATATCCCATCATCACATTCGGGCCCGAATAAACGAGTTCACCTTCAACTCCCGGCAGGTCTATGGGCATGCCCTCTCCGTCTTGAAGTGCCAATTCACCACCAGGAATTGCCTTGCCGATCGAATTGGGATGGGTCGCCGCCAGATGGCCCGGAAGATAAGCCATGCGCGGCGAAGCTTCCGTCTGGCCATACATTACGATGAATTCCCAGCCATATTTTGTGCCAAGGTCTGCGTATTTGCGCACAAGGCGCGGCGACAGGCGTCCACCGGCCTGGGTGACGAATTTGAGCTTATCAAGGGCCGCCCAATCTGGAGCCAGAGTGTCTAGCATCTCGTAGACATGTGGCACTCCGGCGAGATTGGTTACCCCGCAAGCTGCGGCGTCTTGCCAAACGCCTGGGTCCTGAACCGATCTGTTGGTGAGGCGGAGACCGCCACCAACGGCGATATGGGTATTGATGACCGACAATCCGTACGAATAATTCGGCTTCAGAAGCGTAAGCCCGATGTCAGCCGCATCCATATTGAGATAGTCGACAATTGATCGGGTATTCGCCTCTATATTTTCATATGAGATTTTTACGAGCTTGCGGCTACCGGTAGATCCCGATGTCGATAGCAAAATGGCAAGATCTGCATGAAGGCCTAGAGCACGGGTATGGACATTGTCTATCTCCGCATCGGCACCACGACAGCGAACAATCGTATTGGGCTGGTAAAGTTCGAAAAGCGCTGATTGGCTCGAAATGTCATCCTGGCCGAGCATATGAACAACATGCCC
>JBCBAO010000144.1:0-7278 GCA_038532405.1 Pseudomonadota bacterium
CCGAGCCCAGCAACCTCGAAGCCAAGCTCCTCATCAGCCACTCTTGCCGCGGCGACGGCATGGGTGGCATCCCCAAAAATAAAGACCCGTTTTCCAGTCAAATAGTTGGAATCGACCGAGCGTGACCACCAGGGCATATTGGAGGCTGATGTTAGAGACGAGGTTTCGACGCCGCTTAGCTTGCCTATTTCATCGATAAACTCACGGGTCGCGCCAACGCCGATTGGAACCGTGCGTGTATAGGGCTGTCCGAATGTGCGCTCTAGCCACTTCGCGGCTGTTTCGGCGATCTCCGGATAGAGAAGCACATTGAAATCCGCCGCCCCGATTTCGGCCATGTCCTCTGGGGTGGCTCCCATAGGCGCAACAAGATTGATGTCGATGCCCAATGATCTAACGAGCCCTGAAATCTCTTTCAAATCATCGCGGTGGCGAAAGCCGAGGGCCGCTGGGCCGAGAATGTTGCATGTTGGACGCCCGGTTTTGGTTGAGCGTTTTGGTGCATCTGGTGCCGCAAGCGAGCGCGTGAGCCGGTAGAAAGTTTCAGCCGCTCCCCAATGCTCCTTTTTGGAATAGGACGGCAACTCCAGCGGTATAACCGGCACCGGCAATCCAAGGCGCTTGGCGAGCCCGCTTGGGTCGTCCTGCAGGAGTTCGGCCGTGCAGGATGCGCCAACAATCATAGCCTGGGGGGTAAATCTCTCATAGGCTTCGTGCGCGCTTCGCTTGAAGAGGTCTGCGGTATCACTGCCGAGGTCACGGGCTTCGAACGTTGTGTAAGTTACTGGCGGACGGGCAGAGCGACGCTCGATCATTGTGAACAAGAGATCGGCGTAGGTGTCGCCTTGGGGAGCGTGTAAAAGGTAGTGTAGCCCCTTCATCGCAGTAGCGATGCGCATCGCTCCAACATGGGGTGGGCCCTCATATGTCCAGACAGTCAACTGCATCAGACAGCAAGCCTCGTTTTGCGCAGGAGCGGCCGGGCGAACAGTTCGGCGAGATCTCCGGCTTGCTCAAATCCATGGATGGGAGTGAAGACCAATTCGATCGACCATTTCGTCGTCAATCCTTCGGCTTCCAGGGGGTTCGCAAGACCAAGGCCGCAAACGGTGATGTCGGGCTCAGCTTCAATGCACCGCTCCCATTGGCGGTCCACATCCTGTCCTTCGCTGATGGTCACCGTCTCGGAGAGGCGCAAAAGGTCGTGCTCCAGATGCGCCCTGTGAAGATATGGTGAACCGACTTCGATCGGGCGCATGGCCAATTCGTCTTGCAGAAAGCGTGCAAGGGGAACTTCAAGCTGGGAGTCCGGGAAAAAGAAGACGGATTTCCCGTTTAGCGCCCTGCCATATTTGGCAACGGCTTTCTGCGCGCGCGCACGCGGCAGCTCAACCGCGGAATCAAATTTCGCTTGGGAAACGCCCCAGGCGTCAGCTGCGGCTTTTAGCCAAGCTGTGGTTCCGTCAACGCCAAGCGGGAAGGGCGCGGACAAATATTGTGCACCGCGTGCCTCCAGTGCGCGCGCGGTATCCCCCAAAAACGGCTGTGCCAGCAAAAATTTGGTATTTTCGTTGATCTCTATTTCGGCATCGGACTTGGATGAGGGCAGAAAGTGAAGTGGCCCAATGCCGAGCGCCTCGAAGAGCCGCCGAAATTGATCTTCCACAATATCTGCCAATGTCCCCGCGATAACAAGGTTCTGAGCAGTTTTCTCCGTTGCTGGCAGCATATCTTCAACGAGCGATGCAAGGCAAGCGTCTTCGCCTTGCGTGAATGTTGTTTCAATCCCGCTGCCGGAATAATTGAGTACACGAACGCCAGGCATATGCCGTTTTGACAGTCGCTTTGCAGCTCTTCCAAGGTCGAGCTTAATCACCTCGGAGGGGCAGGAGCCAACGAGAAAAAGTAATTTGATATCCGGGCGCCGGGCAAGGAGTTGGTCAACGACCTTATCCAGTTCTTCGTTCGCGTCCGCCATACCGGCGAGGTCGCGCTCCTCGATAATGGCGGTTGCAAAACGAGGTTCTGCAAAAATCATAACCCCAGCTGCTGATTGCACGAGGTGAGCGCATGTGCGCGATCCTACGACGAGGAAAAATGCGTCCTGCATTTTTCGGTGCAGCCAAACAATACTGGTCAGCCCACAGAAGACCTCTCTTTGGCCGCGCTGGCGCAAGACGGGCTGAGTTGCCGGCGTGGAGGACTGTTTGCGGGTGAGGATAAGCTCAGTCATGCGAACCCATCCACATGCGCTGCCTGTCCTGTTTCCAGCCGAGCACGCCGCAATTTCAATAAGAATTGACCGGCATTAATGACATAAGCCGCATAGGCTGTAAGCGCGACGAGCATCTGCTGGTCTGCTGAGCCGACATGAAATCCAACCATCAGCAGATAAGCAGTATGAAGCGCTAAAACAGCAATTGAAAACACATCTTCCCAAAAGAATGCTTTGGCAAAAAGGTAACGCCCAAAAACGACCTTTTCCCAGATCGCACCGGTCACCATGATGAGATAGAGGATCGCCGTTTTCACGAGCACTGACAGGTGTGCCCAGCCATATCCGATATCCGTGGCGAGGTATCTGAGCACCAATGCGAGACTTATGGCGAAAACAACAAATTGAAGCGGAGCGAGTATACCTTGGATCAAGGTCCACTTGGTCGCGTCCCGGCGTGCACGTTCCTGTGCGGAATAAAGAGTTTGTGCACCAAGTCGGTTCGCTGATTTTGGTTTATGTCTCGTCGCCATAGAGCGCGCCCGCCAGCTATTGCAATTTTTAATAACGCTACCGTGAAGCAGAATGGACTGTCAACCAAGGTTTACGTCTAAAAAACTTGACGATATTTCAAATTCGAGGAATTGTGTTGCAAAGGCGTAGGCTACCTTTCGGGATTGGCATCTCTAAGGTGCGTTGCGCCGTAGGCGAGTGAGAGGAGAGTTGATGGTAACGCCTCCTGCAGGTTGCAAAATTGGGCGATCAGTTTGCTCGAGCATGCCGCATGCGATTGCTCGCCGGAGCGTGCGTTTGTCCGAATACCGTTTTGTGAAAGACGTCGCCTCTGATCGCTGCCATGATGAAACCCTGGAGTTGTGACCGTTGGAGATCGCTACACGAAGGGGGAGATGGCATGACCGATACGCGCGAGGGATACCGAGCACCTCCGAAAGCGCCGGATATGGATGATCTCGGTGCCTCTTCGTTTGAAACGCTTGGTGCCCGCTTGGGTGAGGTTTGCGGCGATGGGCATCCCACAAATACTCTGCTGCGGACGCTGGAAGGTGAGGTTCTCCCACGTCTAATGTTGGCTCACCAGGGGGGCTTGGTCGGGCAAACTGGTTTCCAGCATATCTCGCAGGACGTCATTGAAAGCTTCGTTGACATTCTTCTCTACGAAAGTGCCGATACGGCGACCCGGTTTGTTGAAGACTTGGTATCCGGCGGTATCGCCATTGAATCCATCTTCACCCAATTGATGGGACCAACGGCACAGCGTCTCGGCGCGCTTTGGGAGTCTGACCATTGTACCTTTGCCGATGTTACAATCGGATTGTGCCGCCTCCACGAACTTCTCCGTCGCAACAGTGTGGTCGGTGATGATACGTTTCGCGGTGCCGGTGCCGCCAATAAGTCGGTTCTCTTGGCAGCTGCCTGCGGAGATCAGCATGTTTTCGGGTTGCTAATGGTGGCTGAGTTTTTTCGCCGTGATGGATGGCGCGTGTGGAGCGAACCTGGAGCTGTCCTTTCGGAGCTTGAACAGTTGATCGCCCGTGAACCATTTGATCTGCTTGGTTTATCGATCACACGCACCAATTCTGCAAGCCGTGTGCGCGAGGAAATCGAAACGCTTCGCAAAGCTTCCATCAACCGCGATTTGAAGGTGATTGTGGGCGGAGACTTGCTCACCCGAGATCCGGACATCGTCGAACGCATCGGGGCTGATGGGGTCGCCTTCGACGCAACAAGTGCACCAAACGCTGGCAGAACTCTCTTGGCGCGGGCAAACTGATGCTGCTATGGGCTCGCGTGTCAAAACGATTCGAGTTCCAAAATGGATGCTAAAACGCCTGTTCCTGGTCAACGCGGTTTGGATGAGTTGACGGTTCCATTTGAGGCTTCAGACGTTCTCCTGTCGAACCTCGATGCTGAGGCAACTGCACAAATCGTGATGGCAGCTGCCGACCTGGCGCTGATTATCGAAAATGGCGTGATCCGAGACGTCGCGGTCGGCAATTCCGAATTGATGCGCGAGGAGCTTCACAAACATTGGCGGGAAAAACCATGGATCGAAACGGTCACCGTTGAAAGCCGGTCGAAAATCGAAGAGCTGCTTTCGCCACATGGTGCAAGTGTGCGCTGGCGGGAGGTCAATCATCCTTCCGATAGTGCCCTTGATCTGCCCATAAAGTACACAGCGGTAAAAATAGGGCCGGATGATCGCTACGTTGCCCTCGGTCGGGACTTGCGGGCGATATCTAATCTACAACAGCGCCTTGTTGAAGCTCACCAGGCGATGGAGCGGGACTATGCGCGCCTCCGGGAGGCTGAGGCGCGGTACAAAATGCTATTCGAAGCCGCTTCTGAAGCGGTTATGATTGTGAATGCACGCACGCTTGTGATCGAGGATGTGAATTCCGCCGCGGCGGCGGTGCTCGGTGCCACAAGTCAAAAAATCGAAGGCGCAAATCTCGCTGATTTTGTACACTCCGATGATCACCGCGCCATGGATGTGATGTTTGTGGAGGCAAGCCGAACAGGTGCATCCAGTACGGTCGATGTAAGGCTCCTTCCGAGCCAGCCTGCGCGCCTTTCCGCTTCCGCATTCCGGCGCGATCGCGCCATGTTGATGATTGTCCGTATTCATGTTGACCGCGCTGCCGATGCTGTAAGTGGACCGCGTAAATCGCTTCTCTCAGCTTTAGAGCACCTGCCCGATGGCTTAGTGATAGTCGACAAGTCACAGCGCTTGATTGCCTCAAATGCGGCTTTCAAAGTGCTCGCAAATGTGTCGAGTGATCAGCAATTGAAGGGTACCGAACTCCAGGCCTGTCTCGGGCGTTCGGCCACCGATCTGAATGTTCTATTCTCGACTTTGAAAAAGCACGGCATCATCCGAAATTTCGCGACGGTCATGCGCGCAGATTTCGGATCCGATGAACCGGTTGAGGTTTCGGCCGTTATTGCGCCGTCGGATGATGGAGACCTTTATGCTCTGTCGGTCCGTAGTGTAGCGCGCCGGTTGTCCGCGACCCCATCTCTAGGCGAGCAGCTTCCCAATACGGCGAGCCAGTTCACCGAGCTTGTCGGGCGTGTTCCACTGAAAGACATTGTTCGAGACTCAACCGTGCTTATTGAGAAGTTGTGCATCGAGGCGGCCTTGGAGATTACCGATAACAATCGTGCGTCTGCTGCTGAAATGCTTGGGCTGAGCCGGCAGGGCTTATATTCGAAGATCAAGCGGTCAGGACTGGATGTCGGAATTGGCCGCGGTGACTTGGATGATGATCTTTAGACCATTTTCGTAAATCAAAATTGACACCCTAAGGCGTCATAACTAGTGTTCACTATGTGACACACGCTCATCTTCCTTTGCCAGTTCGAAGCGTTCCCAGTTGGCGTGCCGTGCTGGAATTGTCGAAGCCCGTTACATGGTTTGCGGCCATGTGGGCGTTCATGTGTGGTGTCGTTTCAACAGGTCTTCCGATCACGGATCGTCTTCCCTTTGTATTCGGCGGAATCATACTGGCCGGGCCAATGGTTTGTGCGGCGAGCCAGGCGGTGAATGATTGGTTTGACCGGCATGTTGATGCGATCAATGAACCGGACCGCCCAATTCCATCGGGCCGCATCCCAGGGCGCTGGGGGCTGTATTTGGCAATTGGATGGTCCTTTGCCTCAATTGCTCTTGGTGCATTACTAGGGGTCTGGGCATTTGTTGCTGCAGTCGTAGGGACCGCGCTTGCTTGGGCCTATAGCGCCCCTCCATTTCGCCTCAAGCTCGATGGTTGGTGGGGCAATGCGGCCGTTGGTTTCTCCTATGAGGGACTGGCCTGGTTTACAGGCGCGGCGGTCATTTCCGGGACCTTCCCAGGCCCCTGGAGCATTGGCGCAGCCATCGTTTATTCTATCGGTGCCCATGGGATTATGACACTCAACGATTTCAAGGCCATGGAAGGCGATGTGCAATTGGGCGTGCGGTCGCTCCCGGTTCAACTGGGCGCAACGAACGCAGCAAGGCTGGCATGCGGTGTTATGGCTGCGGCCCAGCTTGTTATTATCATTGGTTTGTTCGCTCTCGGGGCAGTCTGGCATGGCGGCTTGGTTGGCGTGCTCCTAATTGCGCAGCTTGCTTTGATGCCAACGCTGTTGCGCGCACCTGCAGAAAAAGCCCCATGGTATAATGCCACGGGTACCACGCTTTATGTCCTTGGCATGCTTGTCACCGCGATTGCCATTGGATCCACGGGGGGAGGGCCGGCATGAACGTGGCCAAAGAGAAAACCCAATTGAGTTGGTTGGGTATCGTTCGTCTCGGACTTGTCCAAACGGCTTTGGGCGCAATGGTTATATTGACCACATCAACCTTGAACCGGGTCATGGTGGTCGAGCTTGCCCTTGCTGCGGCGCTGCCCGGCGCGTTGGTCGGCTGGCACTATGCCGTTCAGATGTCCCGCCCGCGTTGGGGGTATGGCGCTGACAAGGGCGCGCGTCGAACGCCCTGGATCATAGGCGGGCTATGCCTTCTGGCAGTCGGTGCTATTTGCGCAGCGGCGGCGACGGCTCTGATGGCGACAGACCTTGTTCTCGGGGTTTGTTGTGCCGTTCTGGCTTTTACGGTTATCGGAGCCGGCGTCGGTGCCTCCGGAACCAACTTGCTCGCCCTTCTGGCGACGGAAACGGCTCCTAGCCGCAAAGCAGCTGCCGCAGCGATCGTCTGGATCATGATGATTATTGGATTTGTGGTGACAGCAAGCGTCGCGGGCATTTTACTGGAGCCGTTTTCGCTCAATCGCTTAATCCTCGTAACGGCGAGTGTTTCGCTGGTCGCAGTGAGTATTGCGAGTGCTGCGGTTTTGGGACTGGAGCGATCACGCGCTGATAAGTCCGAGGCCAACAATGAAATAGAGAAAACCGACTTTAAAACCGCTTTTCGAGAGATTTGGCGCGAGCAACAGGCACGCCGGTTCACCGTTTTTATATTTGCATCCATGCTGGCATACAGTGCGCAGGATCTGATCCTGGAGCCTTTTGCTGGTTTGATTTACGGGTTCTCGCCCGGC
>JBCBAO010000145.1:0-7156 GCA_038532405.1 Pseudomonadota bacterium
TTCATGAGCCAGTTTGGTACAGACACCAAACCACTCCACGCTGGCTTTGCCGCAAGTGGCGGCGTGCAGTCTGCCCTGTTTGCGTCGGCCGGTCTAAGCGCAGGCTCTGACACGCTACATGGCGCAACGGGCCTTCGCCACCTTATGGTCGGCCCGGATGTTGACCAACTCGCCGATGAGATGCGGGGCAAAGCCGAGCACGGTCAAACGGTGACCTTTCGACAGGAAGATGTTGGCGATCCCCTGCATATCATTCACCACGGATTGAAGATAAAGCAGTTCCCGAATTGCGGCAGTGTTCACCGCGCCCTGGATGGCTTGCTGGAACTCCGCGCAGCCCATCAGTTTACGGCGGAAACTGTTGACACGATCCACGTCCGCGCCCCGGCCACGCATCTGCGCAATCTGATGTATGACGACCCCCAGACCCCGGCCGAGGCGAAGTTTTCCTTGGAATACAATCTTGCTGTCGGCTTGCTACAGGGCCGTGTCGGGCTTGCAGATTTTGACCTTAAGGCAATCCAGAGAGCGGAAATTCGCGCCCTATTTTCAAAAATAACCAAAGACTATGTTGAAGCTCTAGAATCGGACTTTCCAACCGAAGTGCATGTTCGCTTATCGACTGGCGAGACCTATATGACGTCACAGAAGATGCCCATAGGTAGTCGGGAACGGCCATTGTCTGATGCACAGCTTTGGCAGAAATTCGAGGGGTGTGTTGCGGCGACGCCAAACTTCAAAAAAGCGGACGATGTTCGGCAGCTTCTTCAAGCG
The DNA here is from genome assembly GCA_038532405.1 of Pseudomonadota bacterium. Classification (GTDB taxonomy): domain Bacteria; phylum Pseudomonadota; class Alphaproteobacteria; order Caulobacterales; family Hyphomonadaceae; genus CALLCD01. The sequence goes on from JBCBAO010000145.1 coordinate 775, forward strand.
CTAGAGTCTAATCCATCAGTTCGCAAATTGATGGATGCATTGAAAGGCGCATAATACCAAAATGCCGTGAACATTTTGCAGGAGGACAAGATGACCAAAGCAACAGCCTTGATACTCGCCGCCAGTCGGAGAGGGCCAGAGGACGCCGTCGCCAAGCTGCAAGGCGTCAGCCATAAATGCCTTATCGAAATCGATGGCATGGTCATGCTGGAGCGGGTCGTGCGGGAAATCATGGCGAGCGACCATATCGATCGCATTTTCGTATCAATAGAATCCGAAGACTTACTAAAAGCAACACCTGCCCTGGCAGCCATGTTGGCGAATGGTGAGATCCAGTTCACACCGAGCAAAGACAATCTGTTCTTGAGTATAACCGAGGGTGCCGGGGCGATTGAGGACCCGTTTCCACTCGTCATCTCAACAGGCGACAACGCTTTACACACAACCGAGATGGTCGATTTTTTCTGCGAAGAATTGCTCAGCTCGGAAAGCGATGTCCTCGTTGCGATGACACCGGCAGACGTGATCCTGAAAGCCTATCCGGATGGCAAACGCGCCTTTCATGAACTCCGTGACGGCGGTTGGTCCAGTTGCAACCTGTACGGCTTGCAAAGCGAAAGAGCACTTGGCGCAGCCAAAGCCTTCGAAACAGGCGGTCAATTTGGCAAGCAGCCCCAACGCATTGCGGAGGCATTTGGCCTCTCCTTCATGGCGAAGTACAAGTTCAAACTTGCAACCCTCGATCAACTGGCCGAACATCTTTCCCGGCGTTGGGACATTATTCTGAAGCCAGTTCGAATGCCATTTGCAGATGCACCCATAGATGTCGACAATCCCGGGGATTTCCAACGATCCGAAGCCATCTTAAAGGCGCGTCGTGGCGCTGGAGAGCTCGCCTAAAACGTGTGTGTTCATAAATTGCTGATGCTGCGCGCGGCATGCTAAATGGCAATATGAATGGTAAAAGGGCGAGGTGGCCTGTTTGGGTTGCTGCGCGGATTTGAGATGCCACATGGTCCCCTTCTCCGCCTCGACGGCGCGGTCAAGACATCCCTAAACCTCTTATTCCTTGCCAAATGGGCCGAGGGAGACGGATCCCCGCAAGGCGAGGATGGCACCCACGCCGTCTACCATGCGGAACTTCGCGAAACCCTTCGAACCATTGGCTTTAATGTTGAAGCCTCGGGGCGTATGGAGCGGTTGTTCGAGCCCCTGGATGGAACCGATTTCATTGTGAGCTTTATGAACAGGTTTGGCTTCTCAGGCAGCGAAGTGCTTGCGCCTCTTTTGTCTCGGTTTCACGAAAAACCATTCTTTGGGGCCAATCCGATTCTTCGGGGACTTGGCGACGACAAACATTTAATGAAACTTGCCGTTCGCGGGCGAGACGTCGCGACGCCGGACTGGATGACTGTTCGGCGTGGTGCGATGGCGATTCCTGAACCAGCATTTCCTTGGGAAAGGCTCATCATCAAACCCAACGCAAGTTCGGCATCCTGGGGAATTAAAGTCGTTGATACATGGACCGAGGCCAAGGACCATACAGTTAAGCTGCTGGCTCAAGACCACGATGTTATCATCGAGAGCTTTGTCGCGGGCTTTGAAATAGCCCTACCCGTTGTCGGCTCCAACGGGCCTTGGATCCTGCCCGCACTGCACATGGACCCTGGCAACAATACGGCTGTGCGCACCTATGAGCAAAAGAGACACCTTACCGGCGGCGCTGATACGGTGAAACTGACTGTCATTCAGGACGCTTCCCTCCTTGCGACCCTCGAAGATGCTGCAATTCGTATCCTGCCGGAGATATGGCCCCATGATTTCGGTCGCATGGAATTTAAATATGATCAGGAAACGAACACTCTGAATTTCATTGAGATAAATCTGAACTGCAATCTCTGGTCCAAGAAAGCGTCATCGGTTTCGGCCCAGAGCCTCGGCATTTCGCACAATGATTTCGTTGAAACCCTAATGGCACATAGCCTTCGGCGACAGGGATTGGTTGCCGATAGCGATGTCACCGCCGTGGAGATCCCATGACCGTCAAAACCGAACACTTCGTTGTCCTAGCGGCCCAGCGCCCAGGCATTGTCAACGCCCTTGCTGCAGCAGCTGGTGTCAGCCACAAATGCATTATGCCGATGCATGATCGCCCGCTTATCGAACATGTCCTTTCAACACTCGATAAAACGCCCCAGGCCGCACGGATTACAGTTTCAATCGACGATCCATCCGCCCTCGACGGCATTCCCATGGTGGAGCGCCTCAAGGCCGATGGTCGCTTGTCTATCATAAAGTCAGGAGCCACTCTTTTCGACAGTGTGGCCAAGGCACTGAACAAGCCAGATGCATTCCCGGCTGTTATTACAACCGCAGACAATGTGCTTTTGACGCCGAAAATGCTTGAGCATTTCTGTGCACAATTAACCGCCACCGATGTTGGCGTTGCCATGTGTCGAAAAGACGTCCTACTTGCAACGTACCCCGATGGGCAGCGCCGATTTCACAGATTCGCGGATGGCGAATGGTCGAATTGCAATCTCTATGCGCTGATGACACCCCAAGCCTTGGCTGCGGCAGAGTTTTTCCGCGGCGGCGGCCAATTCGCAAAATCCCTCAAGCGAGTAATGGACGCGTTCGGATTGCTAAACATGATCGCCTATCGGTTTGCATGGTTCGCCCGGGACACAGCGATGGTTCGTTTGTCAAAACGATCCGGCGTCACCGTTAAGGCCATTGATATGCCTTTTGCGGAAGCGCCGATTGATGTCGACAATGAACGAACGGCCAGGATCGCTGCCGAAATCCTAGCGGCTCGGGCAGCGGCCTGATGCCTAGCCCTGTTTGAGTTCGTCGAAAGGCACATCCTTATCGACGCGAATATCGCCCGGCAGACCAAGCACACGTTCAGCGATGATGTTCTTTAAAATTTCATCGGTTCCGCCGGCGATACGCAGCCCTGGTGCCCACATGAAGCTCTGCTGAAATAAAGCATCGGCAGGCATGGTCTCTGTATCGGACATGATGCCGTAGTGGTCCTGCATTTCGATGGCCGAATTGCAAATGTCCTGCAAATGGTTCGCCGTAATGATTTTGCCGATGGAGCTTTCAGGCCCTGGGGTTTGCCCTTTGGATAGCGCCGTCTGGGTTCGAAATTTGGTCAATTTATACCCTTGGGCTGCCACATACCAATCTGCCAATTTGGCCCTGAAGGCAGCATCCCCCATCGTGCCCTGCTGCTTGGCATATTCCATAATCTCCGCCCAATCAGGGCCAGGTGAGCCACCCACAGCGAGGCGTTCATTCATCAAGGTGACAATGGCAACCTTCCAGCCTTGGCCAACCTCGCCGAGGCGATCGCTGTCCGGCACGCGCAAATCCGTGAAGTAAACTTCGTTAAACTCGCGTCCGCCGGATGCCTGGTGGATTGGGCGCACCTGCACTGCCGGGTCTTTCATATCCACAATGAACATGGTCAGACCTTTGTGCTTTACCGCCTTTGGGTCCGTTCGCGTCAACAGAATCCCATAATCGGAAAAATGCGCGCCGGTGGTCCAGACTTTCTGACCGTTGATAACCCACTCATCGCCATCTTTTACAGCGCGGGTTTTCACGCCGGCAACATCCGAGCCAGCGGCGGGCTCTGAGAAGAGCTGGCACCAGATTTCTTCGCCTGTAAGAGCCGGCGAGACATAACGCTGCTTGTGAACCTCTGAGCCGAAAGCAATGACGGTCGGCACGCACATGCCCAGTCCGATTGTGAACGGCCCAGTCGGCGCATCAAACTGCGCTTCCTCCTGATTCCAGATCACCTGCTGCATTGGTGTCCCGCCGCGCCCACCAATCTCTTTTGGCCAGGTGATCTGTGCATAGCCGCTTTTGGCTTTGAGCGATTGCCAATCTTTGGCGCGCGCCATGAACTCCTGACCTGAAATGCGCTGGCGCAGGGGTTTGTCGCCCTTTGGCTCCAGATGCTGCTCTAAAAAAGCGCGCGCCTCGGCGCGAAAGTCGGCTTCGTCGGTTGTGTCGTTGAAATCCATATTCTGATCTCCTTAGGCCGCGTTCTTCTGTTCCAGGGCTCTTACAAGTTTTTCTCGCCAGACCGGTGGGGCGCCGGCTTGAACGGCAAGCAGCTTGGCGCGGCGATAAAATAAGTGGCAATCAACTTCCCACGTAAACCCCATGCCGCCATGGGTTTGAATATTCTCCTTAGACGCATACCAGTAAGCGTCGGACGCGGCGAGGCGGGCAGCGGCAGCAGCCTCTGGTAATTCAGCAACATCGGTCGAGAGGGCCCATGCTCCATAATAACAATTGGAGCGCGCCACCTCATTCTTCACATACATATCTGCAAGCTTGTGCTTGATTGCCTGATTACCGCCGATCGGTTTGCCAAAGGCATAGCGCTCTTTCGCATAGGCGTTTGCCATTTCCAGGCATCGACTTGCGCCGCCAAGCTGCTCAAAGGCCAACAGGACCGCTGCACGGTTCATGATATCATCATGCAAAATTGCACCGGAACCGGCATTGCCGAGCCGCGTGGCTGGCGCGGCATCGAATACTATTTTCCCATGGCCGCGCGTCGGCTCCAAAGTCTTAACTGGGACGCGGGAAACGCCAGGCCCATTAAGATCAACCACTACGAGGCTCGAACTGCTACCCTCCTTGGCCAGCACCACAGCATGACTTGCGATGTCACCATCGGTGACTGGAATTTTTGTTCCGGAAACGTTTGATCCATTAAACTCGGTTTTCAGCGTATTTGCAGCGACTGGCCCTGGCCCTTCTGATGCGGCGTAACATCCGATGACATCGCCGGTCACGAGCTGCGGTAATAGATCGGATTTTAGATCACTAGACCCGGCAAGCTTCAGCGCTTCTGTAAAGAAATAAGCGCTGGATGAAAACGGAACCGGCGCGAGGGCGCGGCCTATCTCTTCGGCAAGGACGCAGAGTTCCAGCGTACCGAGCCCAAGCCCGCCATATTGTTCCGGCACCGCCGTGCCAAGCCAGCCCATTTCGACAATTTTTGCCCAAAGTCCCGAATGGTGACTTTTCGTATCGTCATCCAAAACCTCACGAACAACAGCGCTTGAACACTCCGCCTCGAGAAATTTGCGCGCCTCATTACCGAGGAATTTCTGATCCTCGGAAAAATCGAAATTCATGGACGGTTCCTCTCACTCACCCGGCATTTCAGGCGATCTATTTTCTGGAAATCAAGGATAGCGCGCTTTACGCGCACGGAAACCCATCACCCAGCGGAAACTATAATCCGTGAATTTTTACCGACCCCGTTCACCGAACTCAAAGCTCATTATGCAATGGTCCAGCAGAATTGTAATTGAGGACCGGAAATGGCCAAAGCAATCTTCCACAAGGCCCAACGCGTCTATGTCAAACCCGTAGGCACCTGGGCTTTGGTGCGCGAAGTCATCCCCCATTGGGTCAAGGATGTGGATGAACCGCTGCGCGTCACATATGATGTTGGCCTTGGCCGCGAATTCAATGCTGGCGAACTTATATCGGAATCTTCGATGCGCGGTCGTGACAGCCAAGAAGGCGAGGACGACCTCGAACTGGAGCATTGGCGGGTCTTCCGCATGAAAAACCGCTGGCAGGGCAATGAAAGCGCCCAGGCCCACCCATATCCGGGCACATTCCCGGTCGTCATGACAGATGACAATGATTGGGGGGGCTGGCGTGTTCCAGGGGCAGAATATGACCGCGATCCCCAACGGATTGAACACCAAGCACGGATGATCGCCAATGCACCGCATATGGTCCGGCTGATCCGCCAGTTTACGGAGTGCGCAGCAAGGCAGCCGGAAAACGTTCCATCGGAATTGATCCCCCTGGCCAAGCGGGCGACCAGCATTCTGCGCCATATTTTCGAGCTGACGGAAGAACAATCGACCATCGCAGCTGAATAACAGGGATCAGAACCGCCGAGGTATTTCGCCTTCTCCGGCGTGACAATGATCACATATCTGTTGCAAACGAAGCTCCTGTACCGGGCATCGCAAAAAGCAACGACGCTATAAGAGTGAGCGAGGCCTTGAACATGAGGCAATAGGTGGTTGTGCCCGGCAGGGACAGCCATGGCGACACCGAACCAATATGTCCCCCCTTGCAGTTGAGCAATTTATGCGCCCATTACTGCCCATTGGCTATGACTGGGCTTAGTTGCAAGATCAGGATGGAGAATTGGCGATGATGCGAACCGAAACAGCAACCGCAGCTCGGCTTGTAGATTACGCGCCCTATCCTTTCGACATCGAGTGGGTGGACCTAAAGTTCGACCTCCACCCCGACGCAACGCACGTGGTATCGGTTTTATCTGTGACCAGAAAGTCCCCTGGTGGGTCTGACCCATTGGTTC
>JBCBAO010000146.1:0-7101 GCA_038532405.1 Pseudomonadota bacterium
AATGGCCCATTTGTCCGGATCATAGTTCACGGCCATCACCACAAACTCGTCTCCGCCGAGGCGCGCGGCCCAATCACCCTTGCGAATGCAGGAATTTATTCGAGCGGCCACTTCAATCAGAAGCGCATCGCCCACGTGGTGCCCATAGCTGTCATTGACGGACTTGAAATCGTCGAGGTCGATGGCGAATAGAACCGATCCATGCTGGGGGTCGGGCTTCAACTCCTCATTAATGCGCAGATTGAATGTGTGGCGGTTGGACAGGCCCGTCAGCTTATCGTTTTCGGCGAGGAAACGGACATCGTTTTCTGCCCGAACCCGATCGGTCACGTCTTTTCCAACGCCAATATAGCCGACAACTTTCCCGGACTCATCCCGCCTTGGTGAGGCCGACAATTCAAAAATCAGGGTGTCGCCGCCATCGGTTAGAAAGCGAACAGGTATGTTTTCATAGGGCTCCGCCCGGGACAGAGCCAGCTTTAAAGCGGCCATGTCATGCTTGCGGAAATCCAGGAAGCTTAGAAAGTGCCGGCCGACAATGTCCCTTTGTGTCTTGCTGATCTGGTGCGCGCCGCGCCCTCCAAAATAGGTCACCCGCCCATGGCTGTCGGTTTCCCACAGCCAATCGGAGGCAACATCGGCAAACATTTGAAAGCGCGTCCGCGCAATGTCTGATGATTGCTGCGCGGTGCTGGCCCGTTCTGCAAATTCCACCGACTGTTCTGATGTGACCTGTAATTCGCCCAGAACATAATTCGTCATCAAGGCATAGCCTGCCGTTCCGATGCCCGTTACGAACGTTGCCACGAGCAAGAGCAGGCCCTGAATCACGGGGTCACCGATCGCAACCGCGTTTGTGACCGGAAAATTGACGGTCCCGGTCGTGGAGGCGAGGATCGCGAAATAGGTCAGCAGGAGCGAGGTGTAGGCGAGGCAGACCCGCGCATTGACCATCAAACCCCAAAGAAGCGGCGTTAAGGCCAGAATGACATGGCTCGGCGCAAAAATCCCATAGGCAAGGCTCGGCCACACAATCAGGCCGAACGTCGTCGCAGAGCAAAAAACAAATCCGGAAATGCAAGGGGTTTTGGCGTAGCGCAGCATCAAAAGGGAAAACGCCATGCCGGTCACGGTGAGGGTTGAAAGCGTTATCGCAATCTGTTGCGTGTTCTCCGCCAGGACCATTGAGATCGGGAACATTGCGGCAAGCGGCGTGAACAAAAGCCCAAGAATAAAGATGGCGCGCGCCCGCACCCGGTTCTCTTGATCTTGGTGGGTTGCCCCTGACGTCCAGCGATCAGCTGCCTCAAACCAGGGTCTAAAAACGGGGCTAAGCCCTCTGCCATATTTGCGTTCCATGATGCCCCTCATGAATATGCCTAGGGACATTGCGTCGCACGCTTGGCTTAAGATGGCGCGTCGAGAGCAGCCGATATTTCAATGAAATTTTACAAGTCTACCCTTACGCTACGGCATATCTTACGCTCGCGCGCCTCAAAGACGTAAAAAAATTGAAATTTTAAGCCGGGCGGCGAGGGGGCCTGTATTCATAGACAGGCCCCCTTTTTGTGTGGATTGGCTCAGCCTGCAAGGCTCGGATCGAGGTTCAGACATGCCTCCATCAACCCTTTTACGGCATCGACAGAATGATCGAACATGGCCTGCTCGTCTGCATTCAATGTGATTTCAACAACCCGCTCGACCCCGTCTGCGCCGATCATAACAGGTACGCCCACATACATATCCTGACAGCCGAATTGGCCCGTCAGGTAGGCTGCGCAGGGCAGCAGGCGTTTTTTGTCCTTTAGATAGGCAGTTGCCATCTCAATCGCGCTCTCGGCCGGCGCGTAATACGCTGAACCTGTCTTCAACAGCCCGACAATCTCGCCGCCACCCTTACGCGTGCGGTCAACAATTGCATCCATCTTCTCCTGGGTGGACCAGCCCATATCGATGAGGTCAGGAACCGGAATACCTGCGACCGCAGAATAGCGCAGCAGCGGCACCATCGTGTCGCCATGGCCGCCCATAACGAAAGCGGTTGTGTCTTCTGCGGACGATCCGAATTCTTCGCAAAGGAAATGCCGGAATCTGGCTGAATCCAACACGCCGGCCATGCCAACCACTTTGTTCGTTGGTAAGCCAGAAAACTTCTGAAGCGCCCAGACCATGGCATCCAGCGGGTTGGTGATACAGATGACAAACGCGTTCGGCGCATGGGCTTTGATGCCCTCACCAACGGCTTTCATGACTTTCAAGTTGATGCCCAGAAGGTCGTCGCGGCTCATGCCGGGTTTGCGCGGGACACCGGCTGTGATGATACAGACGTCAGCTCCGGCAATGTCGGCATAGTCCTGCGTGCCTTTCAACGACACGTCTTTGCCGAAAACGGGTGTGGCCTCGGAAATGTCGAGCGCTTTGCCCTGGGGCAGCCCTTCCGCGATATCAAAAAGGACGACATCGCCCAACTCCTCACGCGCGCTAATATGGGCGAGCGTTCCGCCGATCATGCCGGCGCCAATAAGGGCGATTTTTTTACGGGCCATAGGGGTCTCCTGTCTTGCCGAATATGCTTTGGCGGACACCTAGCCGAGCCCAGCCAAACGCGCAATGCACAGCTCATCGCGCACGCCTCGCGCGCATGTGAAAGCCGCTCCAAAAAGGGCCTGGATTTTCGAAGCGAACCCATGCACTTAAACACCTATGCAACCTCCACGTACCCGCCGCTCCCCCGTTGCCCTTGACCGTTGCAATCTGGCGAAGGCGATCGAGGTCGTCGGCGATCGATGGAACCTGATGATCCTCCGCTCGGCGCTTTATGGGGTGCGCCGCTTCGATGATTTTCAAACCGAGCTAAATGTCCCCCGCACGGTTCTGAGCAATCGTCTAAAGGGGTTGGTTGCCCATGGTTTGCTGGCACATAATGAATACCGCGAACCCGGCCGGCGCATGCGAAAAGAATATATATTGACGGAGAAAGGCCAGGATTTGCGCCCGATCCTGATTGCGTTGACCCAGTGGGGGGATGCCTGGCTCGGCGAGGGCGATACGCCCATCAGTTTCACGGAGAAAACTGGCCGGTCTGTCCATGCCGGATTTGTCGGGTCCGACGGCCGCGAAGTTTCAATGGGGGATCTGAGGATCGTGCTCAGAAAATAAGCGACCTGTTGGGCATTGCTATTTCGGGGCAACCACTTTTTCGATTTCGACGACATGGGGAAATGGAATCGAAATGCCGCCTGCATCAAAGGCTTCTTTCACCGATCTTAGAAGGTCGAACCGCACATCCCAATAATCGGCGGATTTGCACCAGACCCGCATTTGTATGTCCACCGAGCTGTCATTCAGGCACGACACCCGGGTCCAGGGTTTGCTTGGTTCGTCGAGCACCGCCGGATGCGCCGCCGCTTCCCGTTCGATAATGCGCATGGCCGCACCGATATCGTCACCATAATCAATTCCAAAATCGATATCCACGCGGCGCACGCCAAGCGAGGTATAGTTGCGGATCGTTGCCCCGCGGACATCATTATTTGTCAAAATGACCTTCACATTGTCCAGGGTCCGCAATGTCGTCTGGAAGATGTTCTGGTCCTCAACGTGCCCCTCCTCGCCACTAAGCTCGACATAGTCGCCGATGCGGTACGGACGTAAAACAATCAGCAAAAGGCCAGCGGCAACATTGCTCATCGATCCCTGCAAAGCCAAGCCAATGGCCAGCGTCATCGCGGAGAAGACCACAAAAATAGAGGCGATCTCGACGCCAAGGATCGACACGGCCAGCAAGACGACGCCGCCCATCAGGGCATAACGCACTGCATTGGCAAGGAACGCGCCGAGGGTTGTATCAATCCGCTCTATCGAATCTGTACGCGCGCGAACCGCGTCATGGATCCGGCCTGCGAGCCATGATCCGATCCACAAAACAAGGCCCGCCGCGAGCAATTTTGGTGCAAAGCCAATGGCGGCATTTATGATCGCCTCGCCATAATAGGCAGCGGTCTCGCTTAGGCCTTCGCCGCTAAATTCAAACGCGGGCGGGCCTTCCTGTCCGGAGGGGAGAACCAGAAATTCACGCATGGACGACGACTTTCCGTGGAATGATCGTATTGTGCTCATAGGGAATTTCAATGCCTGCTGCATCAAACGCAGATTTCACCCGTTCGGAAAGATCCATCCGGATTTTTCGATGGTCGTCGGCTTTGCACCAGGCCCGCAATTCCAGAATAACAGCACTGTCGCCGAGCTCCACCACTTTGGCCCAGGGTTTCGGATCGCCATGGATGCGTGCATCCTCAGCTGCAACCTCCAGCAGAGCGCCAATCGCCGTTCCGATGTCGGCCCCATAGCCAATCCCAAACTCCATATCGAGCCGCCGGTCGCCGAAGGCATAATAGTTTTTGATTGTGTTGCCGAGGGCATCTGAGTTTGAGATGACAAGCTCAATATTGTCCCGCGTCACCATGCGGGTGGCAAACAGGCCAAGCTCTTTCACAACCCCGGTTTCGCCATTGATCTCAACTTCATCATCCACCTTATAGGGCCGGAACGCGGCCAATACGATCCCGCTTGCAACGTCGCCCAGTGTGTCCTGCAGGGCAAAGCCGAGGGCCAGCATCAAGGATGCGACAATTGTCGCTAGAAAAGCGAGGTTGACGTTCATCGCGCTCAAGGCCGCCACAATAACGGCCAGCGTCCCTGCAAACAGAACGAGGGATCCAAAGAAACGCGCCAGCGTCTCATCGATATTGTTGATCCGCGAAGAGGCGTTCACCGTCGCTTTTGACAATCGCCGCACAAGGGCGCGCCCAATGATAAAAATCGCCACGGCCAGGAACAGACCCGGTGCAAATTCGATCACCAGGTTCGGCAGGGTCCGAATGCGTTCAAGAATAAGCGTCAGAATATCCAAACCCTGCTCCCGTCATTGCCGACCTGCGGTCCACAATTGAACTGTCGAGAAACCCGCCACCAGGTCAAGACAGAAGTTTTCGCGCTGGCCCCCTATACCGCTTCAACGCTAAGCTTCTCCCAAAAGATAATCCGGAAGGGATCAGCCATGAAATACCTAGCCGTTTTAGCGCTCACCGGGCTCAGCGCATGCCTTGCCTGGCCTCAAAAGACCGACGTCCCAACAAGCCGGTTCGGCCCCGATGACCGCCTGGGGGCCTTAAACCATCTCACCCCGGAAAAGACCGCCGACGCCGCAAAACTGATCTCCACGGGCAAAACCTATGCCCTCGGCATGGTGACGGGCCGGAACACGCCGGCCTACGGTCCCCGCGAATACGATGTCACCGTCCTGCAGCTGAACGATGGGTCCGGCACCCCGTCGGGCGCAAACCAGGCAACGTCCAATGATGACCGCATCAACACCTCCGTCGGCATTGGCAGCCAGATTGATGGCCTCGGCCATATCGGGGTCAACCATGTCTATTATAATGGCGTCCACGCGTCCGAATTTGTCGCAACCGACGGATTGACCCAGTTCGGCATCGAAACCCTGCCGCCCATAGCAACCCGTGGCATCCTGCTGGACATGACCCGCCTTGTCGGCGAAACGCCCGTGCCAGACGGTGTCGCTTTTAACCGCGCGGAAATCGACGCCGCCGCGCGCGCCGCCAATGTCACGATTGAAGCCGGCGATGTGGTGATTTTTCATACCGGCAAAATGGCCGCCGAGGCCGGCAAAAAGGATCTTCCGGCCGGGGAACCAGGGCTTGGCGTTGAAGGCGCGCACTATTTGGCGGATCTTGGAGTTGTTGCTGTGGGGGCCGATACTTGGGCGCTGGAGGTGATCCCGTTTGAAGATCCCACGCGCTTCTTTGATGTCCATGTCACTCTGCTAGCAAAAAACGGTGTCTACATTCTGGAAAACATGGTGACCGATGATTTGGCGGCGGACGGCGTAACCGAATTTTTCTTCACTTTGGGTGCCCCGCGCCTTGAGGGAACCGTCCAGGGTATCGTAAACCCCGTGGGCATTCGCTGAGGACCACATAATGACCAAACGCAGTGTACTGATCACTGGGGCATCCGCCGGCATCGGCGCTGAATTCGCGCGCCAATATGCTGCGCGTGGCTGGAATGTCGCTCTGACAGCGCGCCGGGCCGATCGGCTCGATGCCCTGGCAGACGAGCTTGCCGCTGCCCACCATATTGATACGTTTACGATCTCAGCCGACCTCGGCGTTCCCGGGGCCGTGGACGGGATCATTGATGAACTTGCCGAGAATGATTGGGCCGTCGATGGCCTTGTCAACAATGCCGGGTATGGTCTGCCGGGCACTTTTGCAAATACCACTTGGGAAGATCAGGCAGCCTTTATCCAGGTGCTCTATACGGCCCCTTGCGAACTGGTGCACAAGCTCTTGCCCGATATGATCGAGCGAAAGTTCGGCCGCATCGTCAATGTGGCGTCATTGGCCGGTTATATGTCGGGGTCGAACGGTCATACGCTTTATGCTTCCGTGAAGGCGGCTTTGATCCGGTTTTCCGAAAGCATCCAGGCCGAGGCCGACGCGGCAGATTGGGGCGTAAACTGCGTGGCGCTTTGCCCGGGGTTCACCTGGTCGGAATTCCACGACGTGAATGGGACCCGTGATCAGACCAATAAAATGCCGGGCTGGATGTGGATGGAGGCCGCGCCCGTTGTCAAAGCCGGGATTGAGGCTGTTGAGAGGGGCGCGCCCGTGCGCGTGGCCGGCGGTGTAAACAAGGCGCTCGCCGCCCTTTCAAGGGCGCTTCCAGAACCTATGGCGCGCTCGATTGTGCAGGGGCGGACGAAGCGTTTCCGTCGGACGGAGTAGCACTCTCCAGGCACCAGGGGTCTTCAACACCGTCCGGCACTGCCTGGCCAATCGATACAAGGTGAGCCCCAATATTGGTCCCATCCAAGGTGTCTACCTCCGCGACAACTCGTCCTGCATATTTGCCAAGGGAGATGTTTCTCAAGAACAGCCGGTCATCTGCCAGGCCTTCAACCGTGGCTTTGGCGGCATCCGCGATGGCGCGCTCGGCTCGGCACGCTGGCCGTCCAATTTCCGGCGCATCCACATTGGCAAGGCGCACTGCAATCGTCACACTTTGATCGATCCAGAT
>JBCBAO010000147.1:0-7070 GCA_038532405.1 Pseudomonadota bacterium
CCCGTCGCAGCGCCGATCCGTTGAAGGCACTCCTGGCCCAGTTGCTTGCAAAGCTTGAAACGACCGGCGAGTTCCAGGCCGCCGATGCCGAAACCTATGGGGCGGAAACCAGCTCCGAAGCCGCAATCGCCGAAGAGGTTGCCGCTGTTGTCGAGGTTATTATCGGCAGGGATGACCGCATCCGTATCACCAATACGCGCCGGTCTCCTTGGAAACGCTATTGCGCGCTGAGGATCACTCTCGGCGGCAGAAGCTATGTCGGCACGGGATGCCTTGTCAGCCCAAATACAGTGCTCACAGCAGGCCATTGCGTCTACATGCATGGCGAGAACAAGGGCTGGGCGAGCGAGATTGAGGTCTTCCCCGGGGCCAATGGGGCAAGCCGCCCGTTTGGTTCCGTCAAAGCCACATCCTTCCGCAGTGTACGCGGATGGGTGAACGGTCGGCGACCGGAATATGATTATGGCTGTATCAAGCTGCCAAACGGGGCGTTCAGCGCCCATGGGCTCGGCCATTTCGGCTATGCCGCTTTCTCCCGCGATGTGCTCCTGTCCCGGCGGGCGGTCCTCGCCGGCTATCCGGGCGACAAGCCGTTCGGCCAGCTCTGGGGTATGAGCCGTCGCCTGAAGCAGGTGACAAGCCGCCAGCTGCGCTATGATATCGACACAATGGGCGGCCAGAGCGGTGCCCCGGTCTACATTAAATGTGGCGGGCACCGCTATCTGATCGGCATCCACAATTACGGATCGGCGAGCGGAAACACAGCGACACGCATCACCCCAAGCGTGTTCAAAAATATCAAGAAATGGAGCGCCGAATGAGGGCGCTCCCCGACCCGAGGGCGTGAGCGCGATGACAGCCTCCTTCAAAGGTGTCGTCGTCTCCCCCGAGGGGTGCCCGGTGCCGGGTGCGGCCGTTGTTGTCAAAGCTGCACCCGTGCCGGTTCCCGACATCGCGGTTCTAACGGACTCCCATGGGCACTTTGCCCTCGATGATCTGCCAAGCGGAAAATATGTCTTTCAGGTCAAATCCCGCGGCGATATCGGGCGCATCACCGTAGATCTGTTTGAATTTGCCGTAACCGAAGTCACGATCCAGCTCGCCAATATCGCAGATGCTGAGCCCAGGCCGGACGCGCCGGTTCCAGACATTGGTGTGTTGAACACAGCAGCTCCACCCGCCGGTGACCTGGAGCCCCTCACAATGCCGGAATTCGACCCGGACGAAGCAATGGAATCACCGCCATCCCCCGCAAAACAAGCGAAGCCGAAATCCAGGCCCCAGGGGAAGAAGAAGCCGGCAACGAAGGCCAAACCTAGGACCAAGGCACGCAAAAAAACACCAAAACCCAACACAGATTAAAACTCGGAGCTGGGCGACCAATGCCCAGCTGCTTGGACCCATGTGTTCCATCGGCTCCAAACCTATTGTAATCTCAACCGATTAGACAATCGGGGAGGAAAACATGACATCGATACCAGCAGACGCGCACGCTAAAGCGCCCTGGCACCTTTGGGCGTTCGGCGGGCTGATGCTCCTCTGGAACGCTTTTGGCGCATTTGATTTCACGGCAACGGCCCTCCAGCTGGAATTCTATCTCGGTGGCTTCCCACAAGAGTTTCGCGACTATTGGAACCGTATGCCGATTTGGCGTTGGGTGTTCTGGGGCACGGCCGTATGGACCGCCCTTATCGGCACGGTCTTGCTTGTGCTGCGCAAACCCGCCGCCGTCCCTGTCCTGCTTGTATCGCTTCTTGCCGCGATCTTCTCCATGGCAACCTCCTATCTAGATGAGGCCGTTCCGGAAGGGGCCAGCAACCCAATTCTCATAGCTGTCATTCTCCTGATTGCCCTCGGGCTCTGGCTCTATGCCCGCGCCATGGCCACGCGCGGCGTGCTTGCTTAGCCGAGCACAGCCGGGGCAATCCAAAATCCAATGGCTGTGATGATCGCAACGCCGATCAGGTTAACCCGCAGGCCGGCCCGCATCATCTGCGCAACACTCACCTCGCCACTGGCATAGATGATGGCATTCGGGGCCGTTGCCACCGGCAGCATAAAGGCACATGACGCCGCCACCGCCGCCGGGGCGAGCAGGCTTGCCGGATCTGCGCCAATCGCCAGCGCGAGAACGCCGAGGATCGGGGCGAGCGTTGTCATGGTCGCAACGTTCGAGGTCAGTTCGGTCAGGAAAATTACAAGCACCACGACCGCGGCGACGAAAAAAAGCGGCGGCAAAACACTCAGCACACCAAGCTGTTCTCCAATCCACTCCGATAGGCCGGTGCGCGTGATCGCGCGGCCGAGACTAATCCCGCCGCCAAAAAGGATCAGCACCCCCCAGGGCAGCTTGACCGCCTCTTCCCAGGTCAAAAGCGCCCGCTTGGCCGATCTGCCCGCTGGGATCACAAACATGGCAACCGCGCCCGCCATCGCAATCCCCATATCAGTAAGCCCCATGAGCCAGGGCGGTTCGAACCCGGCCGCGCGCGCTGCATCCTGGACAAATTTGCGGCCAATCCAAAAGGTCGCCACCGCCGCAAAGACCAGCGCAACCCGTGCTTCGGGTGCCGTGATCGCCCCGAGCCGTCGCAGTTCGCCGGACACAACGCGCTGGGCTCCGGCGGCATCGGATGCCGGGGCAAGGCTCCGCGTCACCGCCCACCAGGCAGCAGGCACAAGCAATGCCATGGCCGGCACGCCGAAGGTCATCCAGTCGTAAAATCCGATTTCACCGCCATTGATCTCGGCCAGGGCATCAAGGGCGATCAGATTGGTCGGCGTTCCAATCGGTGTCGCCACCCCGCCAATGCTTGCGGCATAGCAAACGCCCAACAGAAGCGCGAGGGTGAACCGCCTGTCTTCTCCCGCTTCAAGGGAAGCTGCAACCGAGAGGGTAATCGGGACCATCATCAGCGTCGTCGCCGTGTTCGAGATCCACATGGACAAAATCCCCGTGGCCGCCATGAACCCGGCCACAAGGGCTTTTTGCCGATTGCCGACCCTCGCCACCACGTTCAGGGCGATCCGTTTGTGCAGGTCCCAACGCTCAATCCCGAGCGCAATGATAAATCCACCCAGCAACAGGAGAACAATCGTGCTGGCATAGCCACTTGCCGCCTCCGCCGGCGTTCCAGCCCCGATCAGCGGCAGGACAACAAGTGGCAGCAGTGAGGTCGCGGGGATTGGAATTGCCTCCGTCGCCCACCAAACCGCCATCCAAACGAGCAAGGCCGCGGTTAGCCAGGCCGGCCCAGCAAGCTCGGCAGGGGCCCCAACCCATAGGAACAGCGCGCCGAATGCAGGCCCCGCCCAAAACCCGATTTGTTTAGCCGAAACAGCTCCCATTTGCCCACCAGAGTGGCGGTTGCCGCCAGGGTCAACCCTGTTTCCTTGCTGCAACAAACCTTGGCCGTCGCGCCGTCCCCCCTTGCAAGATGGCACAACTGGCCCCAATTCATGCTCATTCCCGTCCATTTAAATGTAGGCCAGAATGTCGAAGCGCGATTATTATGAAATACTGGGCGTTGACCGCGGGGTCGACGACAAGGCGCTGAAGTCCGCCTACCGCAAACTCGCCATGAAATACCATCCGGACCAAAATCCGGGCGATGCCACCGCCGAGGCCATGTTCAAGGAAGTTGGCGAGGCCTATGCCATCCTCTCCGATGGGGACAAGCGCGCCGCCTATGACCGGTTTGGCCATGCAGCCTTCGAAAATGGTATGGGCGGTGGCGGCGGCGGCCCCTTTGGCGGGGCGGATCCGGGCGACATTTTCGAGAATATTTTCAGCCAGGTCTTCGGCGGCGGCATGGGCGGCGGGCGGCGTCGCTCGGGCCCGGAACGCGGCAACGATCTGCGCTACGATATGGACATTTCGCTCGAAGAGGCCTTCGCCGGCCGCGATGCGAAAATAACCGTCCCCACAGCCATTTCTTGCGAAACCTGTTCCGGCAGCGGCGCAAAGCCCGGCACAAGCCCGGAAACCTGCGGCACATGTGGCGGCGCGGGCCGCGTTCGCGCCCAGCAGGGCTTCTTCACAATGGAGCGAACCTGCGCCAGATGCAGTGGACGCGGACAAATCATCACCAGCCCTTGCGGCACCTGCAATGGACAAGGTGCCGTCCGCAAGGATCGCACACTTGCAGTCCAGATCCCGGCCGGGGTCGAGAGCGGTATGCGCATCCGGCTCGCCGGTGAAGGCGAGGTCGGCAATCGCGGCGGACCACGCGGAGACCTGTACGTCTTTATCGAAGTTGCCGAGCACGATATTTTCGAGCGCGATGGCCCAAATCTCTACTGCCGCGCCCCCGTGCCGATGACGACCGCCGCGCTTGGAGGCGAAATTGAGATCCCCACCATTGATGGCGGCCGCGCGCGGGTCACCATTCCGGAAGGTGCCCAAACCGGCCGTAAGCTTCGCCTTCGCAGCAAAGGCATGCCAAGCCTGCGCGGGGCATCCACCGGTGACCTCTATATCGAGGTGTTCGTCGAGACACCGCGCAAGCTCTCAGCCCGCCAGAAAGAGCTTCTACGTGATTTCTGCGAGTGCTCCGGCGAAGGCTGTCATCCGGAAAGCGAAGGCTTTATCGGCCGGGTCAAACGCTTCTGGGACGATCTGACAGACCAGGATGAGGTTCGCCCGAATTAGCCGGCCACTCTGGCCATCCCCTGGCAAATAACGCTAAAGCCCTCGGCTATGTCCAAACAGCTCTCCATCGCAATCGCCGGTGTCGCCGGCCGCATGGGCCGCCAGCTCGTTGGCGTGGCACTCGACCGATCCCACACAATCACCGGGGGCACAGAGCAGGCAGACAGCCCCGCCCTCAGAACCGACCTCGGCACACTTGCCGGCACCGAACCGCTCGGGCGAACGCCCACGGCCGATCTCGCCGCCGCCACAAAACGGGCAGATACCTGGATCGATTTCACCCGGCCTGCCGCCACCCTTACAGCCCTGAACGCGCTCCAGGACACGTCCGTCAAAACCGTGATTATCGGCACAACGGGCTTCAGCGAGGCCGAAGAAAGTGCCATCGCCGCCCATGCCAAGCGCTACGCCATTGTCAAAGCCGGCAATTTCTCCCTCGGCATTGCGCTCTTGTCTGCCCTCGTCAAAACCGCTGCCGCGCGCCTCGGCCCCGACTGGGACGTGGATATCTTCGAAGCCCACCACCGCCACAAGGTCGACGCCCCCTCCGGCACAGCCCTTATGCTGGGTGCCGCCGCTGCGGCCGGGCGCGGATCGCCCCTCCACGCCTTGAGATCCCCGCCCTATGACGGGCCCGACGCCCAACGCAAACCCGGCGAGATCGGCTTCGCCGTCAGCCGAACCGGCGGCGTGATCGGCGAGCACGACGTACATTTCGCCAGCGAAACCGAACGCCTCACCCTCTCCCATTCCGCCCTCGACCGCCGTGTCTTCGCCGAAGGCGCACTCAAAGCCGCCGAATGGGCCGCAAACCGCCCCGCGGGGCTCTATGGAATTGAGGACGTGCTGGGGCTTTAGCGCGCGAAAGGCCCTTTTATGTAGCAAGCCGGGTCGCAAATCCGATCGATTTGCTTGACTCATTAGCTGCTACTAATGTATTAATCCATTAGTGATAGCTAATGAGTTTAGCCACATGAACCAAGCCTCAGATATCTTTAAGGCGATTGCAGTCGACGTTCGGCGTGATCTTTTGGCTGCGATGATTGGCGAGGACCGAACGGTCCGTGAGCTGACCGAGCGCGTCAGCATCTCCCAATCGGCGGTGTCGCAACATCTTGGTGTGCTGAAATCCGCAGGGCTCGTGCGTGATCGGAAGGTCGGCCGCAATCGCTATTACGCTGTCTGCATCGAGCAACTGCTTTTGCTGGACGACTGGCTTGAGCCTTTCCGCGAATTTTGGCCCGCAAAACTGGATGCGCTGGAATCCCAGCTCGCGCGTCAAAAGAACTGAGGAAGGGACCTATCCGATGGCGCGCGTGAAACTGAAACGCAGATTGTCCTATCCGCCCGAAATGGTCTGGGCCGCGCTTACCGATAGCGACCAGATGGCGAACTGGCTGATGCCGAATGACTTTCGTCCGGAAGTTAGGCACGTTTTCCAGTTCAAAACGAAGCCCGCTCCAGGTTTCGATGGGATTGTCGATTGCGAGGTTCTGGAGATCGATCCCCTCAAAGAGCTGGCGATTTCGTGGAAGGGGGGCGGAATTGATACCGTGGTTCGTTTTCTCCTGACCCCTGTTGAAGGGGGCACATCATTGGAGCTGATCCAGGATGGCTTCGCGATAAAAGACGTATTTCCCTATTTTATCCTTGGGCAAGGGTGGAAGAAAATCCTGCGTAAAAACCTGCCCATGGCAATCGCCTCAATAGACGATCGGAGCATGTGATGGCCTTATCTCCAAAAGAAATGCATGCCCGCATTATTGAGAACTTGAAAACGAAGACTGGAAAAGACTTTGCAGCGTGGGCAAATATTACTGCGAAAATACAAGGTGATAAAAGCGATAAGGACCTCATCGCGGAGCTAAAATCTGACCATGGCCTGGGGCACTATACCGCTTTCGCCATTGTTAAAGAAATGCGCAACGGAAACGCCTATGCAGACGAACAAGCCCTCGTGGACAAACTGTTTGCCATGTTTCCGCGGGCAAGGGCGAGCTTCGAAAACCTTTCAGCATGGTTGCTGGAAAAGCCGGAGGTGGGTCAGACGCCTTGCAAAACCTATGTCGGGTTTCGAACAAAACGCCAATTCGCTATCGCACGCCCAACCAAACGGGACAGTCTCGAAATTGGTCTTACGCTCCCAGTCAGTGCCAGCAACAGTCTATCACCGGCCAAAAATTTTGGTGGTTCACGGATAATGTCGAAGGTTGAAGTTGAGGCTCAAACGTTAAGCGTCGAGATTAAGTCGATGGTAGAGCAAAGCTTCAAAACCAACCACTAGCTTTTCACCCAAAAACTTATCCCCCTCCCAGCACGCCCACCCCATACTCCGTGTCATGTGCTTTCCTGGAGAGAAGCGGCGTGCGGACCGGCCGTTCACGTTGGGAAGGCCCCAAGTTCACTGGGGTGGTGCGGG
>JBCBAO010000148.1:0-7011 GCA_038532405.1 Pseudomonadota bacterium
CAGCGCTCGCCCTTAGTCGCTTCGATCCGGTGGACGCCAAACCCGCTGCTGCGCTGGAAACACGCCCGCTCGTGCGGCATATCACGTCCACCCATGACGGGCTTGAAATCGATGTCTCGGCTTACCGCGAGCCGGACGGCCTCTATGCCACGATCCGCGCCGTTGAGGCCGGCGAAGGGGCAGCACGTGCAGCAACGATAAATGACCGCAGCGAGGGCTGGGCGTTCAGGCTTGCCGAAATTGACTGGAACGATTTTACACCCAGCGTTCGCTCTATTGTTCGCCGGGCCCCGCCCCAGCCGGCTGCGGCTTCAACAACACCTTAGTGTGGCCGGGGTTTTCGGCTTTAGGTGTAATTTCGAGGGCGGCAAAAATTGGGCCGCACCCCACTTCTTGAACAAGCAAAACGCATCGGCTCGAACAGGAGGCGGGCGTCGCAAAATCTTCCCCCGCCCAAATGCCGAGCTCGCTTATATGTGTAACAGCGTTTCGCAAATTCTGCCCATTGCGCTCAACGGTTTCGACATCCAGTAATAGAACATCAGCCTCCGCAAGCGTTGCAGGGCCCGATACACTGACAATTCCGTCCGCAAAGTCGAGCGTAACCGTTCCCATGGCACCGTCATCCACCGCATCGATCAAAAGGTTTTTAACCGATCGTCTTTGATTGCCAGCCGTCTGGTGGACGCCATTTACAACGACTTGGGGCGTATAAGGCCCCCGCAGCGCCATTTTTTCCGCATAGACACGTTGGCGAAACGCTGACTCCGGAATGGCCATATCGTCTGCATCGCCAAGGTAGTCCCAATAATTTACCGACCAGGTCAATTGTAGAAATCTGGGCACAGTTTCCGAAAGCTGGTCGAGGTTTTCGTGCGCTTTTGGACAAGCGGGGCAGTTTTGGGAAACAAAAACCTCAACCACAGCTGTTTCTGCCGGCTGGGAGGAGGCCGGCAAATTCGCAAACGCTAGAAATACCAAAAACGATGCAGGAATCTTAAACATTGACCTAGCCCTACCCTGGCCGATCAGGCAGCGCGAATCACAGGGCTGTGAGGACGAACAATCTACGCCGCCGATGCAAGGTTGCGCAGGACATAGTGTAGAATTCCGCCATTCCGGTAGTAATCGAGCTCGTTCTCGGTATCGATCCGGACAATTGTCTTTGCGACGAGTTCAGACCCATCGGTCCTGGTAATATGAACATCGACGGCCTGGCGCGGCACGATGTCGTTTATGCCCTCAATTGTCACCCGCTCATCACCCGTAAGCCCCAGCCCGTCCCAGCTTGTGCCCTCGTCAAATTGGAGGGGCAAAACCCCCATACCAATCAGATTGGACCGGTGGATTCGCTCAAAAGATCCCGCAATAACGGCCCGAACGCCAAGCAAAATGGTGCCCTTGGCAGCCCAGTCTCGCGAGGAACCATTGCCGTAAAGATGCCCGGCGAAAACGACCAGCGGCACATTTTTGGCCTGGTATTTCTGAGCGGCGTCATAGATCGGCATAACCTCGCCAGACGGGTGGTGCACCGTGACGCCACCCTCTACACCAGGCACCATCTGATTCTTGATTCTGATGTTCGCGAATGTTCCGCGCATCATAACCTGGTGATTGCCGCGCCGGGACCCATAGGAGTTGAACTCCATAACCGGGACTTGGTTCGCGCGCAGATAATCACCGGCTGGGCTATCCGCTTTGATATTGCCGGCAGGCGAGATGTGATCCGTCGTAATTGAGTCTCCGAAAAGGCCGAGTATGCGGGCATTATGCACATCAGCGGGAGCATCCACCCGCATGGTCATATCTTCAAAATAGGGTGGATTTTGCACATAGGTGGATGCCATCGGCCAATCGTAAGTTTGACCGCCGGTGACTTTAATGGCGCGCCAAGCTGCATCGCCCTTGAACACATCGGCATAGCGTGTCGCAAACATTTCCGGGGTTACGGCTTGGCGCATCACGGCCTGTATTTCGGCATTTGAGGGCCAGATATCCTTTAGGAAGACATCATTCCCATCCTGGTCTTGTCCAAGACTGTCGGTCGTCACATTAACATGGAGCGACCCGGCAATCGCGTAGGCAACCACCAGCGGCGGCGACGCCAGGTAATTGGCTTTGATGTCAGGACCAATGCGGCCCTCAAAGTTCCGATTTCCCGACAAAACAGAACAGGAAACCAGGTCTCCCTCTGCGATGGCTTTGGAAAACTTTGGCTCCAGAGGGCCAGAATTGCCAATACAGGTGGTGCATCCATACCCCACCAAATTGAAGCCGAGGGCATCCAAATCGTCCGTGAGGCCGGCCTTGTCGAGATAATCGGTGACAACTTGGGATCCTGGTGCAAGCGATGTTTTGACCCAGGGCTTGGTATCGAGCCCTCTGGCCCTCGCATTTCTTGCCAAAAGACCAGCAGCGATCAGAACACTAGGATTGGAGGTATTTGTGCAGGATGTGATGGCTGCGATGAAAACGTCGCCATGGGTAACGGTGTAGTCATGCCCGTCGACCGCGATAGCGGTTTTATCATCGCCAGCTTTGCCAAACTCGTTCTGCATCGCGTCGACAAAAGCCGTGTCCGCTTCGGAGAGGAGAATACGATCTTGGGGGCGCTTCGGCCCCGAGATTGACGGCACAACGTGCCCAAGATCCAGTTCGAGCGTGTCCGTAAAGACCGGGTCTGCCATATCCGGCCGCCAATATCCTTGCGCCTTGGCATAGGCCTCAACCAGCGCGACCCTGTCCACGGTCCGGCCGGTATCTGTCAGATACACCAGTGTTTCTTCGTCGACGGGAAAAAACCCGCATGTGGCCCCATATTCCGGGGCCATGTTCGAAATGGTGGCCTCGTCTTCCAGGGTTAAATTGGCAAGTCCAGGACCGAAAAATTCAACAAATTTACCAACGACACCCCGCTTGCGCAGCATCTCCACAACCATCAAAACAAGATCCGTCGCCGTCGCGCCTTCAGGCAATTTACCTGTCAATTTGAAGCCAATCACTTCCGGGATCAGCATGGACACGGGCTGGCCAAGCATCGCGGCCTCGGCTTCGATACCACCAACCCCCCAGCCTAGAACGGAAAGCCCGTTGATCATGGTCGTGTGGCTGTCCGTTCCGACACAAGTATCCGGATACGCGATGGTTTCCCCATCTTCTTCGCGGGTCCAAACCGTCTGGCCGAGATATTCGAGGTTTACCTGGTGGCAAATGCCCGTTCCCGGCGGCACGACGCGGAAATTTTTGAAGGCCGAAGACCCCCAACGGAGAAACTCATACCGCTCGCCATTGCGCTCATATTCACGCTCGACATTCCGTTCAAAACTGTCCGGAGCGCCAAAATTGTCGACCATCACCGAATGGTCGATGACGAGATCAACCGGCACTTGCGGGTTGATCGCCTCGGCTGATCCACCGAGCTTTTGGCTCGCATCGCGCATGGCCGCAAGGTCCACGACGGCCGGCACACCTGTGAAATCCTGCATCAAGACACGGGCTGGGCGGTAGGCAATCTCGTGATTAACCTCGCCACCATTATCGAGCCAGGTCTTAAAGGCGAGGATATCCTCCTTCGTGACCGTCTTGCCGTCTTCATGGCGCAGCATGTTTTCAAGCAGCACTTTCAAACTCGCCGGCAGCCGAGATATATCGCCGAGCCCATTCTCCGCAGCGGCGTCGAGCGCATAGTAAGCATAGGTTTTGCCATCGACACTCAGGGTACGGCGGCACTGAAAACTATCGAGAGAGGCCATGGGGATCGGGGCTCCGCGTTTAAAATTCGTGTTCACACCTGTACTATAATGGGGACAGGGTTGACGCAATCTGACGCTATTGACGCATGTGGCGAGCGATTTGGCCGCCTTGACCGTATTGGCGGGCCAAACGATACCTCGCATCCATGACCGGCCCTGCCCTTCTAACCGCCCAAAACCTCGGCGTGATGCGCGGAGAGCGCGTGCTCTTTCGCAGCCTGGGTCTCGATCTTTTTTCTGGCGAGGCCGTTTTGCTGCGTGGCCCGAATGGTGCCGGAAAAACAACACTCCTGCGAACACTCGCCGGATTGACCGCGCCGGAGACCGGTGTGCGCACGCTCAATGGCAGGCATCACTGGCTTGGCCATGCCGACGGTCTAAAGCCCCATGAGACGCCCCAGGAGCATCTGGCGCTCTGGGCAACGGCATGGGGAAGCGAAACCGATATTCCAGATGTTCTGGAGACCGTTGGCTTAACCCGTGCGGCCAATGTGGCCGGCCGCACCCTTTCGGCGGGGCAAAAACGCAGGACCGCTTTCGGACGGCTCTTATTGATCCACCGTCCGATCTGGTTGCTGGATGAGCCGTTTGCTGCCCTTGATGCGGACGGTCGTGGCCTCGCCGCAGATCTGATCGCGAAACACAGGGCGAGCGGCGGGGCCGTGCTTGCCTCCGTCCACGGCGATGTGCCGGTTCCTGATGCGCGCGAGGTATTGCTATGACAGCACCAGCCCCTGTGCGCGCAGCTTTCAAGCAGGCGCTGAAGGAGGCCTGGGCCGGCGGTGCAGGAGCCCTATTGCCCCTCGGTTTTTTTGCCGGCGCCGCGGTGTTGGTGCCCCTGACACTCGGGCCGAATACCGCAACGCTCTCAGGGACGGCGACGGCCGTGCTCTGGATCGCCCTTGCGCTCT
The DNA here is from genome assembly GCA_038532405.1 of Pseudomonadota bacterium. Classification (GTDB taxonomy): domain Bacteria; phylum Pseudomonadota; class Alphaproteobacteria; order Caulobacterales; family Hyphomonadaceae; genus CALLCD01. The sequence continues at coordinate 4,664 of JBCBAO010000148.1, forward strand.
CCTCGCTGGTGACGATGGAACGGTTGTTCCAGGCCGATCTGGAAGACGGCGCTCTCGACCTTTGGGTCATGGACGATGCGCCCGTGTCCCAGATCGCCTTCGCCAAGACTTTTGCCCATTGGCTCGTCTCGGGCTTGCCGCTTGTCGCGCTCGCGCCATTGCTCGGCCTGATTCTTGGGGTTGCCCCTGGCGAGCTCCCACGGGCGGCTGTGGCCTATGGTGTTGGCGGGCTCGCTTTCTTTTTCTGGGGGGGCTTTGGGGCCAGCCTTGCCGCCGGTGTGCGCCGAGGAGGCCTACTGATTGCCTTGATCGCCCTGCCGTTTTACGTCCCGACCGCAATCTTCGGAGCCCTTACCCTGGCAAGCCCGACCGGGGTACCACCGGAGGCCTTGATGCTGGCCGCCTGTACCCTGTTTGCCATTGCTATTGCCCCGTTTGCCATGGCGGCCGCCCTCAGGCTCGCGGTCGACTAGGTCGCTTGATCCAGCCATCGCAGCAACGACACGGCGGTCAGCCAAGAACTTGCATGATCACCAAGCCAGCCGCCAATAAGAGCGATGCCATCACTCGGCGCGACCCAAAGCCTTCCTTCAACCAGATTGCCCCCATGAGAGCGGCCCACACAACAGACGTTTCGCGCAGCGCTGTAACGATTGCAGCATCAGTCAGTGTAAAGGCATAGAGCGCTGCCCCATAGGAAAGCGCGCCGGCAACTCCGGCAAGCAAACCTGCTTTCAATTGTGGTCGAACCCGCGCCCAAACCTGCCCCCGGCGCGTTATGAGCGTCACGACGGCAATCCCGATCCAGTCCAGCAAGAAGAGATACACAATGAACGTATAGGGAGACGGCATCTGACGAATGACAAAGGCGTCGGTTACGGAATAGGCACCGATTCCCAAGGCAGTTGCGCAGGCATAGGCAAGCGCCGCTCGATCGGGATGACGGTGTTTCGCCGCCGGGGCTGACCTTGGCGGAAGCGCAAAGACGATGACGGCGGCGCTAGCAATCAGCAATCCAATCCACCCCGCCGGGCTGAGCCCCTCCCCCAGAAACGCCATCGCCAATACAGCCACGATTAAAGGCGCAAGCCCACGCATGACTGGAAAGACAAGTGATAAATCCCCGCGGTGCAGAGCCCGCACCAGGCCGGTCTGATAAAACCAGTGCACCACGACAGCGAGCAGCAAGCCCGGCCAAAGCGCCAGAGGCGGTGGGGGCACAAAAACAACAAATGGCAAAACCGTCAGCGCCATTGAAATCGACAGAACCATGCGCGCCGTCAGGACATCGCCGCCCCGCTTAACGCCGAAATTGGCCGCTGCAACGGTGACAGCAGAAAAAACTCCGAGGCCAACGGCCAGAAGGTCAGTGCTTACCATAGCGACCCTGTAAGCAGCTGACTCAGCGGCAATTCAAGGGCGAAGGCGCGGCACAAGCCGAAGATATCGATCCTACGGCAACCCAAATCAAAACCACTTGCAATTAAAGTCTACCTATGTAGACTTTAATTATGCCAAGGCGCTCAAACATCTCGCCGCAAACACGAAAAGTGATTGCCAGATTGTTCGAAGATCCAGGGATCTGGTGGCACGGTTACGATCTGTGCCGTGTATTGGAGCTCAAATCCGGCACGCTCTATCCCATCCTGATGCGGCTCAAAAAACAGGGAATGCTCGAAGCGGCCTGGCAAGATCCGTCGAAACCGGGGCGTCCGCCCCGGCAAGTTTACCAATTGTCAGCGGAGGGCAGAAACCTCGCCGCCGCGCAAAAAGCTAAAATGACAGATCCAATCATACCCACGCCGGAGGGGTCCCCCACGTGACGAAAGCCCCGCCCTTCATTCGCAAATTTGCCAACCATCTTGCCCTCTCCCTCCTCCATGCAGCGGGCGAGGATCAGCGGGAATGGGCCCTTGCCATGGCGGCCGAAATTGATGCCATCGGCTCAGATTGGCACGCGCTGGGCTTTGCGTTCGGATGTTGGCAAATCATATGGCGCATCGATGGCCGCCCTGCGCGGTGGGCGAGATTTGGTTTGGCAACTTTGATTTGCGGCTGGGCTGGCGCGAAGGCCTACTTGGTCTGGATTACCGTGCCCATGGCCGGGCCAAGCACGAATACTGATCTTCCAAACTGGATCCCGCTCTGGGCTGGAGTCGCCGGGGTCAGCTATGTGTTGACGGGGCTTTGTTTGCTGCGCCGACGGTTTAGCGGCGTAGCGACGGGTCTTTGCTTCGCTTTGATGCTCAACGCTGTGGCCTATCTATGCATACTTCGCGACACGGCGATTGCCTCACCATGGCTGCTCGCGCTGATTGGCGAAGACTATGTGATCTGGACGATGATCC
>JBCBAO010000149.1:0-6922 GCA_038532405.1 Pseudomonadota bacterium
CGTCTCGGTGTATTCCTTCAAGGGCAGAATGGGTCCGAAGATTTCATCTTTCATCACGTCCATATCGTCGGTCGGGTTCAAGACGAGGGTCGGCGGAATCTTATGGTGGGGCTGCTGCGAAAAGTTCTCCCCGGCTGGGTTGATCTCTACGAGTTCAGCCCCCTTAGATTTAGCATCCTCCAGATAGCCCTGGATCCGGTCATAGTGCCGTTGATTCACAATCGATGTGTAATCATCATTGTCTTTCAAAGTTGGGAAAAGGTGCTCAACTGCGGCTGTCGCGTGCCCGACAAACTCCGATGTTTTGTCCTTCGGCACAAACGCATAGTCCGGCGCGAGACAGATTTGCCCGGCATTCATCGTCTTGCCATTCATGATCCGCTTGGCAGCTTTTTCCATATCCGCCGATCGGCCAAGCACCACAGGCGATTTTCCGCCGAGTTCCAGGGTCAACGGAACAAGATTGTCTGCGGCGGCGCGCATCACATGGTGCGCGATCGAGGTCGCGCCGGTAAAGACCATATGGTCAAAGGGAAGCCCCGTAAAAGCTGCTCCAACGTCCGGCCCACCAGTAATGACGGCAACTTCTTCATCTGAAAAAGCCTGTTTGAACATACGCGCCATCAAGTCCGATGTGCGCTCGGTAAACTCCGAAGGTTTGATCATGGCGCGGTTGCCAGCTGCCAACACACCCGCGAGCGGTGTAAACGCCAGGCTCACCGGAAAATTCCAGGGGCTGATAATTCCGATGACACCCTTTGGCTGGAACTGAACTTCAGCCTTTGCCCCTAGAAAAAACGGCAGCTCTGTTTTCCGCCGTTCCGGACGCATCCAGGATTTCAAGTGTTTCTTGGCATGCTTCAACGCGCCGATAGATGAGGCCACATCCGTCAAGCGGGTCGCATCCTTAGAGCGATGGCCGAAATCCTCGGCGATTGCATCTTCGATTTCTGTTTGGAAATCGACGAGAAGGCCGATTGCCCGGTCAAGACGATCCAGTCTCACATCAATGGATGGGATCCCATCACGCAAATGCGCCTTTTTCTGCTTTTCAAGGATAAGGGCCATATCTCCGCCCACGCCACCACCTTCCAATGCCATGTCTTTGCCTTTCTTAGGATCCCATTTCCTCAATTTGAGTGTAGCGCCATCCAACATTTAAGCAAATCAAACAGCTTACCCAACGTTATGCTTTAAGTTCTGAAGAGAGATGCGCTAGCATAGGAATATGATTGGCTTTTGGGAGGAATACCGTGTCGGGTTTCGAGAAAATTACTTATTCAGTCGCAGACGATGTTGCGGTGATCACCTTTAATGACCCGGCAACCATGAACGCTGCGGGTCTCGATACCGTTAAGGAACTGATGCGCGCACTTGAACAATCGGCCGATGAGGCGCGCTGTACGATATTAACCGGCACCGGTCGCGGCTTCTGCTCCGGGGCCAATCTATCGGCGAATAATATGAATTCCAGCAAAGGAGGGACGAAGTTTGACGCGGGCACCGCCCTCGATACCCATTATCACCCGCTCATAATGGCCCTTAAGGAACACCCCCACCCTATTATCACGGCTGTTAACGGGGCAGCCGCCGGTGTCGGATGTTCCATCGCACTTATGGGAGACATCATAATCGCCGCGGAAAGCGCATACTTTCTGCAGGCTTTTCGCCGCATTGGCCTCGTACCGGACGGTGGATCAACCTACCTTCTTCCGCGTTTAATCGGGCGCGCCAGGGCCATGGAAATGGCATTGATGGGTGACAAGATTGACGCAGCGAAAGCCCTGGAGTGGGGGCTCGTTAATGAAGTTGCCGGCGACAATGCTCTACTTGAAGTAGCCACCGAAAAGGCAAAAGCCCTGGCTGCGGGTCCAACCCAAGCCCTCGCCATGATCCGGGAATTGATTTGGGACAGTGCCGACAGAACATTCGACCAGCAAATCCATGCCGAGCGCGTCGCTCAACGAATCGCTGGGCGCACATCCGACTTCAAAGAAGGCGTAACGGCTTTCCGGGAAAAAAGGCCGGCACAGTTCACTGGCCTTTAGGCCGAAGCGCTTAAAAGGACTGGCCGAGGGAGAAGAAGATCGCAGCATCTCCCTCATTGCCAATTCCGCCGCCCAGGAAGATTGGTCCAACCGGCGTAAGCCCTCCAAGATATCCGCCAACCGAGAAGAGAGTGGCATCCACGCCGGATTGGAAAATATCAAACTCGACCTCGGCGACCTCTCCTGTCAGGCCGATATAGACCGGAAAATTCGTTATGCCTTCAGCCGAGGTCAGCCGGCGAAACACTTCAAGGGAGCCGAGCGCAAATTGGTTGGTTGGCAGCGTCTCCTCGGCAAATGCCGATAAACGACGGAACCCTCCAAGTCGAAGCACGTCTACAGGATCATTGTCGTCATTGCGCACCGACTCAAATCGTGCAGACACCAGCAGTCCCCAACCGTCCCAGGAAAAGGGTTTAACAGCTGTGAAGTTATACTTGTCGGTCGCAGATTCAGCTTCGTCAAAATCCCAAAGGCGCTGACCGGCGAGCGCAACCCGAAAACCGGACCTCGGCCAATCCAGTCGATCCAACGTATCCAGCCCCGCAAAGGCCCCAATCCCGCCAAGTTGATATTGTTCAACTTCGAAATCGGGAATAATCGTTACGCGATCATCAAACCGCCCAAACTCCAAAATTCCGTCAATTCCGACGACGCCCCATGTGCCAAGCTCGCGGCCAAACCGCAATCGGCCGCCGCCCGATTCCTGGCGAAACTCGCCTAGGCGCTCGCTGTCGATATCAAACAAAATGCGCTCAGCGGCATAGTATAGCTCCGGGCGGACAAAGAACCGGCCATCCGCACCAAAGGGCTGGTAGAGTTCCAGTGATGCGGCAATATCGGTTCCAAACTCGGCCGATAGGGACAGCTCCCCTCCCCGCGCACCGAACGGCCGTCGTGATAGCCGCCCGAGAAACGCATAGGTGCTGTCGCCATTGAACGCACTTGACGCCTGCAAGCCAAGCTGAAGCAGATTGCGCCCAAGGCCGCGTTCGCGGGTCGTTAGTACAGGAATACCGTCCTGCGACCCGAGATCGACCGTTCCAAACCCACCGAACGCAGCAAGGTCATTCAAACGTCGGCGCACATCCCGGCTATCGCGCAGGTCCTTGCCCTCAAGGCCAACCCGGGAGCGGATGATATCGTCGTCAACAGCGCTATCATTATCAAGAATGATACGTTCCGTCAGCAGGGTAACAGGCGTGCGCGACAGGGCTTTGTCGCGCGCCGGCGCAGCAAGCTCCATGATCTTTTTGAGGGCATCCTCATATTTCCGCGCTTCTTCTCGGCCCCGGCCAATACCATCGGCGGACCGTTCGAAGGCCGCAGGATTTAAGCCGGTAATATCTGGCCGGATGAGGACATCTTGCGTTTCATCCAGCAAGGCGACCTGGCGTTGCCAGTTTTGCCAAACGCTAATCTGGATCAGTTGCTGGGTCGACTCTACAATACTGACCGGCCCAGTAAAGCGCTGCGGCTCAACCGTTGTGTCGAGGGCAATAATGATATCCGCCCCCATGGCCTTGGCGACATCCACCGGCAATTGGGCCGACATACCACCATCGACATAAACCTCGCCATTGATAACCCGCGCAGGAAATGCCGCAGGAACCGCCATAGAGGCGAGAATAATCTCAGCCAGATCACCCCGCTCAAATGTTTCCGGCTCGCCGGTTGAGAGGTTCGTCGCGACGGCACGGAACGGAACCCTTAGCGCGTCCAGGCGAACGGTGCTCGGCAAATGGGAGAGCTTTTCGCGAAGCAGCGCCTTAACGCCGCGCAGCGTGCCTATGGCCTGGGGCAAGCGCACACCGTCCGGACCAATTCCAAACACATAGTCGGACAGATACTGGCCTTCGCGCTCCTTATGAATGAATGACGTTTCATTACGCGGGACTTCCGCGCGGAAGACTGATCCCCATTGGGTATTTACGAACAGGTCTTCAATTTCCCGGGCATCGTAACCACTGGCATAAAGCCCGCTAACAAAAGCCCCCATGCTTGTGCCAACGACACAATGTATCGGCACCCCAATGTCCTCGATCACCGTCAACGCACCGACCTGCGTTGCCGCAAGAGCCCCACCGCCGGAGAAAACAACGGCGACATCTAACCCATCTTGATCATTATCATCGCACGCAACAGCAAACGCCGCGGGCAGGATGGAAGCCAAAATCAAAGCCAAAAGCAAACGGAGTTGAGCCAGCATAACCCTCTTCCTTTCCCTCGCTATTTTTACGAGATGACCCGGTTACCTAAATAACGGCAGCCAGCGGGATGTCATAATGACGGTTGCAAAACTGGCAGTCCACGCCGAGCGAGAGATCCGACCCCGCCATGTCCTTAAGCTCAGATGGCGGCATTCGTGAAAGTGTCGTGCGCAGCCGATCCTCATTACACGTACATTTGTCCAACAGGGCGGTGGCGGCTTCCATGCGCACGCCCCGCTCATGGAACAACCGAAAAAGCAAATCCGTGGCAGAAAGGTCAGGGTCGGCAAGCTCGGCCTCTGTCAATGTACCAAACAAAGCCCGCGCTTCCTCCCAAATATCATCGGTCGTGCCACGCACCTCATCCCCGGCAATCCTCTGCAGCATCATTCCGCCGGAGCGCCATTGCGATCCTTCTCCGGTCCGGGTCAATTCTGCAACGGACAAGGCAACGCGCGTCGGAACCTGCTCAGACTGCGCAAAGTAATCTTCAGCACATTCGGCCAGAGTCGCTTTTTCCAGCGGCACAACCCCCTGATAGGGGTGTTGGGGACGGTCATCCTGAATCATGATCAAGGCGAGCACACCGGACCCAAACAATTGAGGCATGTGTGGCCGCCCGCCCTTGTTGATCCGATCAAGATCAGCCCAGGCATCCGCATCGAAGCGTGCATATCCCCTCAGCCCTCCATCGGTGGAATACTCTCCAACGAGCAAAGAAACCGGGCCATTTCCTTCCGCCTGCACCAGCAGTCGCCCTTCGAACTTCAATGAAGAACCTACGAGCGCGGAAAGCGTAATCGCCTCGCCCAGGATACGGGCCAATTCGACGGGATAGTCATGGCGCGCAAGCACAGGCCCGAGACTGCCAGCCCCCAATCGTGCGATGCGCCCGCGAAGCGGCCGATCTTCGATTTGGAAGTTTGCCACCAGGTCATCTGGCTGGGAAAAATCTATGGGGTTAGACACCATTTCAGGATCGCTTTCTGGGCGTGGAGACGGTTCTCCGCTTCCTCGAACACCAGTGAAGCGGGGCCGTCAATGACCTCGGCATCCACCTCCTCATCCCGGTGGGCCGGCAGGCAATGCAAAAATACAGCGCCTGGATTTGCAAGATCCATCAATTCAACCGTGACCGCATAATCCTCAAGGTCTTTGAGCCGTGCGTCGGCATCATCATCACCCATGGAAACAAATGTATCGGTGATAACAACATCGGCCCCCTCAACGGCTTCCTCGGCGGTATCGAAAACAGCTATGTCTCCGCCCATCTCAACGGCAAGGTCTACGTCTTCTTCGTCTGGCGCGTATCGAAACGGGGATCCGACGGCGAGTGAGTATCCGAATTTTGGCGCGGCATGGATAAAGCTTGCGCACACATTGTTACCATCCCCGACCCAGGCAATCCGCGACCCTTTCAGGGTCAGCCCATGCTCCTCAAGGGTCATCAGATCGGCCATAATCTGGCAGGGATGGGACCGGTCCGTCAGTCCATTTATGATGGGCACACTCGCCGCCTGCGCAAAGGTTTCCACATCGGCGTGGTGGTTCGCTCGGATCATGACCGCGTCAACATATCCTGACAGAACGATGGCGGTGTCTTCGATCGTTTCCCCACGCCCAAGCTGCATATCTGCCGCCGTTGCCGTAATGTTGGAGCCACCGAGCTGCCGCATGGCCATATCGAAGCTGAAGCGCGTCCGCGTTGAACTTTTCTCGAAGATCATGGCTAGCGTGCGTCCCGCCAATGGTGCGTCAGCGTCAGGTTGGCCTTTCGGGAAGCCTGCGCGGGCTTTTTTGCGCGCTTTCGCCTCGTCCAGAATGGCGCGCAATTCAGTTGCTTCTATCTGCCAGAGATCGATAAAGTGTTTCAAAACCATCCCACCGCTCCAAGACCACTTCTACGAAAAGGCTTCGCATACGCGACTCGCGCCGTCTTGGCTATGTTTCGCCTTAAAGATGCAAGTCAGAGCGCCGCTATGGCATCGTCGAGAATGCCGACAGCTTCTCGAACATCCTCATCAGAAATGATCAGGGGCGGTGCGAGCCGCAATACATTATTTCCTGCAACACCAACCAGAAGATGCTTGTCGCGAACAGCGTTTTGCAACGGCTTCGGCGCGTCCTTCATTTTCAGGCCAACAAGCAAACCCTTCCCGGTGATGCCTTCCACCTTATCCGGGTGGCGGTCGGCTATAGACTTCAGGCCCTGGGTCAGCGTGCCGGAAACGCGCCGGACACCCTCCAGAAAATCATCATCTGAAATGATATCCCAGACCGTGTTTCCAACCGCCATGGCCAGGGGATTGCCCCCATAAGTCGATCCATGGGAGCCAGGTTGCATTGGCTGTCCAACAGCTTCCGTCACGAGGCACGCCCCAAACGGAAACCCGCCGCCGACGCCTTTTGCAACGCACATAATATCCGGCTGTGCGGCATCCGCCCATTCATGAGCAAAGAGTTTACCTGTACGGCCCATACCGCATTGGACTTCATCGTAAATAAGAAGAGCACCGCGCTCATCACAGAGTTTTCTGAGTCCAGTCAAACAGCTATCTGGTATAGTACGCACCCCGCCCTCACCCTGTACAGGTTCAACGAAGACAGCTGCCGTCTTATTAGTTACAGCGGCTTCAAGGGCGTTATGGTCGCCATACTCGATTT
>JBCBAO010000150.1:0-6799 GCA_038532405.1 Pseudomonadota bacterium
GCACGACCATGGTGGCCACGCCATGCCCGCCATCGCGCCGCCGGGCGTCGGAGCCAGTGCCCAGGACATCGCCGGTTTTGTTGCCGCACTCGGCGCGATGCCAGACACGCATTCCCATGGCGACGATACGGCCATGGCAGGCGAGCATATGGCCGTCATGGCGCTCGCCCCGCGCGGCGATGCCACCCACATTGCCATCGGCGATGGCGACTGGTTCGACCCGAGCATCTGGGCGGGCGGCGAGGTTCCGGGCGACAATGCCAAGGTGCTGATCCCTGACGGCGTCACCGTCGATTATGGCGATGTCAGCGATGCGCGCCTGTTCACGGTACGGGTGGACGGCAAACTGGACTTTGCCACCGATGCCGACAGCCAGATGATCTTTGACACAATGCTGGTTTCGCCCACGGGCCATCTCGAAATTGGCACCGAAGGCGATCCGGTCGCGCCGGGCGTGAATGTCGATCTCATCGTGGCCAATAACGGCCCGATTGACACCGATTGGGACCCGATGCTGTTGTCCCGTGGTGTGATCTCCCATGGCAAGACCACCATTCACGGTGACGCGAAAGACAGCCACGAGAAGGTAACCGACGATCCGATGGCCGGTGACACCTCGGTCAAGTTCGACGGGGTGCCCGAAGGCTGGCAGATCGGCGATACAATCGTTATCGCCAGCACCGAATACGAGTTCCGCGAGTCCCAGGACGAAGTGCGTGTGATCACAAAAATCGACGATGACGGGCGCATCCATTTCGACGACGCCCTGGTCTTTGATCACGCCGCCCCTCGCGACGATCTCAGCACCAGCGTGGCCAACTACACCCGCAACGTCTCGGTCGAGACCGAGGACGCGGACAGCGCCGAAGTGTACGAGCGCGGCCATGTCATGTTCATGCATTCCGACGACATCGATGTGCGCTTTGCCGAATTCACCCAGCTGGGCCGCACGGACAAATCCATCGACTCCGACAATGTCTCGAATTTCGATGACGTGCAGTTCGACACCAATGTGCAGGGCCGGTATTCGCTGCACATTCACCGCGCCGGGATCGAGGATCTGGCCAACCCGGCCGTTCTGGAAGGCAATGCGGTCTTCGGTTCCCCTGGTTGGGGCGTGGTCCACCACGACTCGAACGCCGTTCTGACCAACAACGCTACCTTTGATACATTCGGCGCCGGTTTCGTCGCGGAAACAGGCAATGAGACAGGACGTTGGGAAGACAATATCGCGATCTTCGCCGAAGGTCAGAACAACTTCATTCCCAAGAACGCCGTTGAAATCCATGAATTTTTCGACACGGCCCGCGGCGGCGACGGGTTCTGGTTTCAAGGCCGACTTGTCGAGGCGGTCGACAATGTCGCGGCCTCGGTGAACACCGGTTTCACCTTTTTCCACCGGGGCTTCAGAACCGGTGTCCCGGAAAACATTGACGCCGACCACTTCGACTACTCCGAAGCACTGAGCTTCAGAACAGATGTTCAGCAAGAAGATGCGCCCATTCTGGTCTTCGACGGCAACGAGAGCTTTGCCGCCAAGGAAGGCTTCCATGTCGTCAAGGGGAACACGGCCCAGGGCCATGATGTCTGGAGCCACCTGACCGATTTCACCGCCTGGAGCGTCGATACAGGCGCGCATTTTCAGTACACCTCGCATTACCTCATCGAAGGCTTTGACGTGGTCGGCACGGGCGAAGGCCGCGGCATCGAAGTGCGCAACCAGGTCAGCGAGTTGATCTTCCGCGACACGAAGATCGACAATTTCGAGATCGGGTTCGACCTGGAAACGCGGTTTGTGAACTCATTCGAAGATGTCTCGCCGGACAAGCGGGATCTGATGATCCTCGATTCCGACATTCAGAACGTTCAGACCGAATACTACCGCTTCCAGCCGGAATACGACACGATCAGCACCCATGAGGCACTGAACACCGGCGACACGCTTGGGCTGGACCTTGATCCCATCGTCTTCAATTACGGTGAGGCGCATATCAACGGCGTGAAGCATGACGGGTTCGGCACGGTCGATTTCCCCAACGGGCTAGACGACTTCCTGCTGCGCCATGACGCCATCGATGCCCTGTTGGAGAACAACGGATACTGGACCTCCACCGAAGGGCCGTTCTTCTGGGACCGATCAGAAGATGAAGGACTGCAGCACTACATTCTGACAAAGGTGTATTTCACCGACCGGGCCACCGGCGAGGTGTATTTCGAAAATCACCCGATCTACGTGCACCCGTTCAAGGTCGCCGACATGGAAAGCAACGGGATCAGGGACATCACCACCAATGCAGACGGGGTGAAAACAGCCGGAGATGTCGTGCTGGACACAGCCTTCGCAGCAGAGCCCACCGGCGGGTTCAGCCTGGCCTATGACGGCAGCAGTTCCGAAGCGGCCATGCTGCCGCCCGAGATGCACAGCCACATGGCGGATATGCCCGAAGCCTGGCACATGGACGCCGCCGAAGACAGCATGACGGCCATGGAAATCGCCTACGCGCCCGCGCAGCCGTCCCCTGCCCCCGAAGCGCTCCCTGAAACGGACAGCTCAGAAGAGATGACCATGCCGGAACTGCCCACCGTCCCTGTCGAAGAGATGGCCCATATGCACCATCACGAAGATGAGGAAGCGATGGAAACCGAGGTTCTCGTGGCCTGACAGCACAGCTGAAAAGTTTCGCATGCGAAACTTTTTGGCTCGAACTAACACTCCTCGGTTTCGCGATGGATCCATGCGCAAACAGCTTGGAGGCATTGATTTCCCAAGGGCGTTTCCGAGACTAAACAAGGGTCTTTCCATTCGTTCTGAAAGGCGAAGTTTGCACCACCGAAACGAACTTCTGCAGCGGTAGGGAAGCGTTTTTGAGTGGCTTCGCCAAACAATGTGCGAATTGCCAGCGCTACAGTCGGAATATCGGCCTCATCAAACTCAAGCGACACACGGCCATTACTGAGTTCCAGAAGGCTTACTGACATGGTCCGCTTCCCAAAAAGTTTCGCGTGCGAAACTTTTTATCCCTTGGCCCGCGTCGTGATCCAGGCCTGCAGGTCGCTTAGAAAGGCTGTATCCAATGCAGGACCATTCAGAACCACGCGCCCCGGCTTGGCCACCCAATCGACGCCAGGCGCAAGGGTTTCGGGCTTGGCCTCCCCTGCCCTGTCGCCACGCAAGGCCGTCTCCAGAATGGCGCGCTCTTCGGCTGCGGTTTTCGGCGGCTTGGCGGCCAAAGCTTCGCGGATCGTCCCGGCGATATCTGGCGTTTTGATCAAGGCCTGCGCCAGCGACAGCCCGAGCTTTTCCGGAATGGCCGTTGGGAACGAAAGCACAGACCCAAGTTGCTCCCGCACAATCACGAACTTCCCGATTTTCGAGCGCTTCGCCTTGGGCGCATGGGCAAAGAGCGCTTTGACCGCCTTTTTGGCGTCTTCATAGACCTTCTGCTCTACCGTGGTAACGGCGATATTGGCGCGTTCATAGAAGGACAGATCGGCGCGGATCTCGTTTTCCTCGATCATCGCGCGATAGGCGTCTTCGCTGCTTTCCGGTGTACGAATGAAGGCAAGGACGGTTTTCTGGCCCAGCCGTTTTACCGCCTCAAGCCGTCGCAGCCCCGAGATCAGGCCGAAATTGGCCTGATCCACCCGCACGACCTCAATCGGCGTTTGCTGGCCCCGTTCAGCGATCGAGGCCATCAGCGCCTCCATCTCGTCCTCGTCGATCACCATCCGGTCGCGGGCGAGGTGATGGACATGGATGGCATGCACCGACACTTCCTTGATGATGCGGCCTTCTTCCTCGGCCTTGGTCATCTCGCGTGCGACCGTTTCCAGGGCGGCCTGATTGGCCGTTGTCCCCGCCACGTCGGCGATGGGCATACGGGTGCGCGGCGGGAAGGATTTCGTCTCTAAATCTGCCGGAACCGGCTCTGTCGGCATTTCAAGGCGTTTTCTTTTGGCCATAGTTTCTCTCCTATTCCGCCGCTTGCGTTGCGGCCAGCTCATCGCGGCGCCAGGCCCCGATAAGAAGCCGTTTCACCGCCGCCCAAGTCTCATCGAAGGCAGCGCGCCCGCGGGCATAGGTTTCGCGGTTGAAATCGCGATAGTCAGCCTCGTAGATGCCCGCCACCTGTTCGCCTGCCTGCCCCACAAGAGCGGTAAAATCCTGACGATAGGGTGAAAGCACCGTTCCTAGGTAGGCCTGCATGAGTGCAGCGAACTCGGCCTGCTGCGCCCCGTCATAGCGGGTGACAATGGCGCGGACCGCATCCCATTCAAAGGACATTCCCGGACGCCCGAGGGCACGGGCGGCGATGTTTTCACCCTCTTCGATGCTGTCGAACGTGGCGTGCAGCATGTCGAAGAAGCGGCCCGTGCTCTCGAACTCAAGGAACGACGCGCCGGTGGGCACCAGCAGGATATCGGCCGCCGCCAGCGCATTGATCGTCAGATAGCCCAGGGCAGGGGGCGTATCGAGGATGACCAGGTCGTACTGGCTGAGCACCCCATCGGCCTCCAGACGCTCTGAGAGCGCGTCCCAGAGCTTCCACGACCGGGCCGCCATGCGCCAGACCGGCACCTGGAACTCGGCCCAATACAGATCAAGCTGCGCGCCGATCAGGTCAATGTTCGACCAATGGGTTTTCTGGGCGATATCGGTGGCCGATAGCTCCATCGCCTGCGCGACGGTGTCCTCAAGGGGCAGGGGGCTTTCACCCCGGTCCAGACGGGCCTGATTTTCGGCCCGCAGATGCTCGCCGTAATGCCGCGCCAGCAGGGGAAAGGCGGTTTGCCATTCATCGGCCACGCGGCCCCCGAAGATCGATGTCATCGAGCCCTGACTGTCCAGATCAACCACCAGCACCTTGTAGCCGTCCAACGCGGCGGACATGGCGATATGAGCCGCCGTCGAGGTTTTTCCGACGCCGCCTTTGAAATTGGCCACAGCCATGATCTTGGCGGGGAGGGCAGGGGGGCGATAGGGCAGGTAATCCCGGTTCTGGGCGCCTTCGGTGGCGAAGAAGGCCCTAAGGCGCAAAACCTCATCCAGGGTGAACCACTTGGCGCCGGCTTCGGTCTCGGTCAGCCCTTGGGGCAGATCCGGGTTTTGACGCAGCACGCGGCGAAAATGGGCCGGGGCGACAGGGATGAGGTATTTGGTGATTTCCCAGGTTGAAAACCGCCGTAGCGATTTCGCCCCTTGCTCATCCAGCCCTCGGCCAGCGAGATCATCGCGCCCTTTGCGACACGCCTCGGCGATCGCTGCGAAACCATTGGTATCAAGAGGCGCCCCAAGCGCTCTCAAAGCCTCATCAGGGGACAGGCCATGATAGGGGGCGAGGTCGTTGCTGCTCATCAACGATACTCCCATGTTATATGTTTTCCTTAGAGTACCGAAAAACATGCGACATGGGAAGAGACCTGAAACATCCCTTCTTTTTCCTCTGCATTTCCTGTGATTTCAGCCTGGAAAACCGCTGTTTGGCCGGGTGTTGCCAAGCTGATGTGAGTTATTTTTTGTTATTATTCGTTAAGGGTCGATCCTTTTCTGCAAACTTCTGATTTAATACGCTTTTCAGAAATATCCCGACTCTGAACCCCCGAAAGAGTGACTCTGATCCCCCGAGCAGGCGACTCTGAACCCACGTTCTGTTCTGGCGCTTTGGCCCCCCTGTGGATAACTTAGGCGTCAATGAAACGACGAATCCCGCAAACGGGATCGGTGAGGCAAAATGAGCAGCAGGGCAGGGGCGATGTCTCCGGCGATGGGCGATTTTTTCGTCTGTGATTTTTTTGGGGTCGCGCCGAAACATGATCTGGCGTCGATGGAGCATCCGTTGTTCTCGCTCTCGACGCGACCGGACCGGCGGATCCTGACGTACCAACATAACGATGTCGACGTGACCGTGACGCCCAGCGTGCGCGGACGGGCGACCATCTTTGATGCCGACATTCTGATCTTTTGCATCAGCCAGTTGATGGCTGCCCTGAACGCCGGAAAGCCGGTGGCGCGCAAACTGACCCTGACCGCGCATGATCTATTGCTGGCGACAGGGCGCGAGACCAGTGGCGACAGTTACCGGCGTCTGCGCGAGGCGTTTGAGCGGTTGGCGGGCACGCGGATCACCACGAACATCGTCACGGGCGACAAGGAGATCACCAGCGGCTTCGGTCTGATCGAGGCTTGGGAGATTGTGAGGAAGACCCGGGCCGGGCGGATGGTGAGCGTGCATGTCACTCTCAGCGAGTGGATCTACCAGGCGGTGCTGGAGCGCAGTGTGCTGACGCTCAGCCGCGACTATTTCGGACTGCGCAAACCGCTGGAGCGGCGGCTGTACGAGCTGGCGCGCAAACACTGCGGCAAGCAGCCCAGCTGGCGGGTGTCGCTTGAAGTGCTGCTGAAGAAATCCGGCTCGAACAGCCCCCGGCGGGTGTTCCGCGCGATGCTGCGCGAGATCATGGCCCGCGACGGGCTGCCGGAGTACAGTTTTCGCGAAGAGCCGGGTGACAGGATCGTGGTGACCCGCAAGGACATCGTGCTGGAAGACGCCCCGCCGCTGCTGCTGAAGCCCGAAACCCTGGACGCCGCCCGCGCTTTGGTCCCTGGCGCCGACATCTACGCGCTGGAGGCCGAATGGCGCGCCATCGCCGCCCAAACCCCGCCCCGCGCGCCGGATGCAGCGTTTCTTGGGTGGGTGAAGAAGCGGGTGGGGTGAGTTTGAACTGTTCGCGCGCGTTTGCGCACATTACCAAGTTTTGGTAATATGCATGCGAAAGGACAGTATACATGAAAAACACC
>JBCBAO010000151.1:0-6715 GCA_038532405.1 Pseudomonadota bacterium
ACAGTCCGACGGCATAGATAAGATATGGAAGTATGCGCGGGTCCCGCCAGAGTGCTCTTGCGCCTGCCGTCGGGATCTTGGCCGTGGTCGCATCCGATTGCGGCGGCGTGTTCTCAGGCAGTTTTGTATAGAGGAGAAACGATATAATTGCCGCTGCGAAAAAGGTGAAGAAAACCGGGCTCAACAGTCCAAACACCGCGACCATGGCAGCCGCGAAAGCCGGCCCCGCGACCGCTCCGACGCTGAACCCCGATGTAACGGAAGCGATCTCCTGGGTTCGTTCTTCCGTTGTCGTTCGATCGGCAACATAAGCCTGTGCAGCGGGGCTCGATCCTGATCCCAACAATCCGAAAAATGAGCGGGCGAATAGCAGGCAACCGAAAATAACGAATGCCCCCTCGATATAGCCCCGCAAAGCGAGCCACCCAAACACGCCGAACAGCAGCATTGAAAATGAGTAGCCGGCGAGCCCAAGGGCAGCGACGCGCCGCCGACCCCAGACATTCGACATGTTGCCCCAAAACGGACTACAGACCGTCCAAATCGCGGCCGATAGCGAAAAGATAGCACCTGCCATCCAATCATCCATCTCCAGTTCGCGCGTCATGATCGGAAGTACGGCGGCGATCAGCATGGTGTTCCCAGCGCCAATAGCTAGCAATGCGGTAAAGAGCAGCGAGAAAGCGCCCCGTCGATCTTTGCGGGGGGTATCCGGAGATTCTGGAAGAGGTTGGTGCGCCATATCTCTCCATCAACCTGGAGAAGGCAAAGATCAAGCGCTGGTCTGGCAAGTGGCTGACCGTGGAGCCTGCCCTTTGAACAAGATGGTAATTTGGATCGTCGTCGAACGCTTGGCGGGTGTTTTTTCGATCTTCTAGGCTTCAGGAACCTAGGCGGTTTTGCGTGTGCAACCACAAATATTTAACCGTGTAGGTTGCCCGCAGTCTAAGGTTTCGGAATTACCTGATTTTGCCGGTTGAATCCCTCAAAATTTAGTGCATTAATCTATCTTAACGAACGGTAAAGTTCGTGCTCAATCAGTAGAGTGACGATAGGGGACTTAATATGAAAATGTCGATTGTTGCCGCCCTGGCGGCAGGTTTTATTGTGGCCGGATGTACTGCAACAGGTGGTTCGGTGAGCGCAAATTCGCTCATCCAGTCAAACGACACTGGACTGTCATTGGCCGATATGGCGCAACAGGTTGATGAGGGGGCGACGAAGGCTGCCTCTGATCCCGCATGCCAAACCATCCGGACCAATTATTACGCTGCTCTGGAAGATATCGGCCAGGGGAGTACAGCGACGGGGCTTCCGCTCGGCCAGCTGTCTTCGCTCAATGCGAATACGAGTGGTACGGCGGGTTCGTTGGCGCGTCTCGGCAATAATGTTGGTGTAAATACGACGGGTGCGGCTCGTGGCATAAGCAACAGCTTGGGTGCCGTTAACGAAGCGGCGAACATTGCCAACGATTTGGCGGCCGTCGGCAGCTTGTTCGGACTGGGTGGCAAGAGCCCAGAGGAAAAAGTGGCCGATCTTGATCGCGAGGCGCTGGAAGCCGCGCGTATGACAGGCTGCCCAACAGCAACTTTCGGCTAGTATTGCGACCGAAGCTTGTTCCATAAAATAAGAGAGGCCGCGTTTCGGGACGCGGCCTTTTTATTGTCTTCTTGGTTTTGTGAACAGAATAGATTTGCCAGCGTTCCAGATCGCCCAGCGCTATCCTTGTCCGTTGCCAACGCTTGGATAACACGCGCCACTCCAAGGCTCGATCGATGTGTCCGTCATGGAGCGGTTGGAGAACTCTATACAGGCCTGCCCGTATTCCATGACGGATTGAGTAACCTGGTCTTCGGCCCAGGCATGGGCACAGGCCGCTTCATCTGGTGCCGTTGAGGTCGCGTCGGCACCAGGGCGGCGGTACGAATTGATGAAATTGGTTATGCAGACGCCATAATCCGTTACTTGCTGGGTAAAGGCATCCCGGTTCGCCTGCGCGGATTGCAGGTCAGTCAGGGAATTTATGCTGCCCTGCACTATTGGGGGGCGGGTGATTTCACCACAAGCTGCTTCGACGACCTGCCGTCCTTGCTCAGTTTGGTTCGCGGGGCATACCGTATAGGCGTTGCTTGCATATTGTTGGGCTGCGCCATTACCTGCGATGGAGATCAGGATCGCTACGGCAAATGCTGTTCTCATGAAACACTCCATAAAAAACAAGATTGAGTATAACCAACCTGTTTTATTCATATCCAACGCTCAAACAGAATAGAACTGTGAACGATCCTTTGTGGCCGAAAATTAATTGCAAGTCTTGGGCCGGAATATGTTTGTAAAATCGTATCGAATTTTTGAACGCTAAATCTTATGCGCCCCCCGCATGTGGTTTTCGTACCAGACCGGCTGCAGTGCTGCAATCACGGTCTACAGACCCAAACAGCTTCTTAACCATAGGCGCTGTAAGGATTGAGAGCTTTTGCGAGAGGGCCTCAAATGATCCAAATCCTGGGATTGATTACACTGATCATTTTGGTGTTCGGTGCCCTGCTCGGTGCTGGGGAAGGTGTCGCCGCCGCATTGCCGTTCGAGCTTTTGTTAATCGGCGGGGCGGCCTTCGGCACCTTAATTGTTGGCAATTCCTCCGCTGTTGCTGCGGAGGCTCTTTCGGGGTTTTGGAAGGTTGTTCGGGGGCCGAACTGGCGGCAAGCTGATTATCTCGCAATTCTGGTGATTTTGCATACGCTGACCCGGCGCGCCACAATGGGCGGGCTTGTGGCGATTGAAGAAGACATTGAGCGGCCTGCCGCGTCTCCGCTTTTCCAATCTGCACCGCGTATCCTGGCCGATACCGGCGTTCGGACGCTTATTTGCGATACGTTTCGGCTCATGGCCCTTGATCTCTCCGATCCACAACGTGCCGAAGCGGCCATGACGCAGCAAATCGATGCCCATACCGACCAGCGCATGCGGGCTGCCCAAGCCTTGCATACCGTTGCTGACGCGCTGCCAGCGCTGGGTATTGTTGCTGCTGTCATTGGAATTATACGGGCGATGGGCGTTATTGATCAATCGCCAACGGTTGTTGGCGGTATGATTGCCGCGGCCTTGCTTGGCACATTTCTTGGCGTTTTTCTCGCCTATGGCGTGGTTGGTCCAGTGGCGACACGGTTTGCGCAGATTGTCGACGAAGAAGACCAGCGTTTGCACGTCGTAGCGGCGGTATTGTCGGCCTACGCTTCTGGCGTTGCTCCAAGAACGGCTATAGAACTCGGCCGCGCCGCAATCCCCGATCGGGTCCGGCCAAGTGCTGATGAATGTGCCCATGCCCTGCATGCTGCGCGGTTCGCCGGCCCGTCCGCGCAAAAATCGGCCCATTTAGAGGCGCGCCATGGATCCTGACGTGTTGAAAACCCCCGGTTTTGTGGCGATGAAACCTTTGCGTTGCGGCTTGTTTCTTTCCATCAAATGCTGCGATCTCAAAGACTTACGCACTTGAACCATGCCGGAGCCGTGTCATATGAGCCAGCAGGAATGCAACCGTATACGGCTGGGCGTAAAAAAGGGGACCAATTTGACAGGACTGGATGGTCTGGTCCTAAACACCGATAATGACCGGGCGGTCTAACAACAAACGAGGACAAGTCATGGCGCGATTTGACGATCTCATCACAACCGTCGAGACCTACCAGGCCCTCGCGGCAGAAAACTATGACCGTGTTCGCCGTCTTGCCGAAGATTTGCGCGAGGGTATGTGTGCGTATATGAATTCGTCCGATGGCGTGTGCGTTCACCTCGTTCCGCCAATGGGTGCATTTAAGCCCAAGCCCTATACCGATGAAGCGTTTTCCGTGCCACCACGCGGCTTTCGCCCGCTTGGGCCCATTGCTTTTGGCCTCGCCGTGCGCGTCAGCAACGGCACTGATTGGCTGCGGGTCACAATGGAGTGCCAAAAAGTTGGGGACCGCTTCACCGTAAACATCATGGATGGGGCCAAATATACGTTTTCGCTGCCGCTTGCCGACAATGATACCGAGCCGTTTTATGAACATATTTACCTTCATGTGCACGATTGGTTCCAGAGCCGTATCGAGCGATACACCGAGGGAGATTATGGTCAGCGCGACATCGGGTTTGACTTTGCGGAAGACGACGAAGGCGTTTCGGCCTAGTCGGCCGGTCGGGCGCATCCGGATATCCCATTGATGTTTGATCTTCCGCTTTTCCTCGCCTCGGGTGGCGACACGCTGATCCTGTCTGTCGCCCTCATCGGCGGCCTAGGCCTGGGAGCCCAGTGGCTTGCCTGGCGGCTTCAGGCTCCGGCGATTGTGTTGATGGCCCTTGCTGGTCTGACCGTTGGCCCGCTCTGGGGCCAGCTATTTGGCCAACCGCTTTTAAACCCGGAAGAGGAATTTGGCGATCTCCTGCGCCCAATCATCTCCCTGGCCGTTGCCGTAATCCTGTTCGAGGGTGGGCTTGTTCTCAAATTCGACAATCTGAAAGATGCAGGACCAGCCGTGCGCCGCATGGTGTTTGTAGGGGGGCCGCTTGCCTGGGTTCTCGGGGCCCTTGCGGCCCACTATGCTGCGGGGCTCGATTGGGCAAGCTCCATTGTTTTTGCAGGCGTCATGGTGGTAACGGGGCCTACGGTGATCATGCCGCTGCTGCGCCAGTCCAACCTATCCGGTAAGACGGGGGCTGCTCTAAAATGGGAAGGGATCGTCAATGATCCCGTTGGTGCGCTCTTCGCCGTTGCCGCTTTCGAAGTCGTCCGCGTGATCTCCGGCGGTGGAAGTGTTTTTGCCACTGCGGTGTGGATTCTTGGCGCTGCGGCTGGTGGTGTTTTGCTTGGCATGCTGTTCGGTTACACGATCGTTCGCGCTTTTCGAGCTGGATGGACACCTGAATACCTGAAGGCACCGCTTATTTTTGCCAGCGTGATCCTTTGCTACGCAATTGCTGAAGAGATCGAGAGTGAGATCGGCCTTGTGGCGGTTACCGCATACGGAATGACCCTCGCCAATTCGCGGCTTGCGGGCCTTGTGGAGCTAAGGAAATTTAAAGAGGACATCGCGGTTCTTCTGGTGTCCGGCGTTTTTGTAATCCTCACGGCCAATCTGACACCGGAGACTATTTCGGCAGCCTTGAGCTGGCGAACGCTCGCATTTCTGGTTTGCATGTTGTTCATTGTTCGGCCGCTTTCGGTCTGGCTATCGACCATTGGAACGCTGGAGCGCAATGAGGTCCTGCTCCTCGGCTGGATCGCGCCGCGCGGTATTGTGGCCGTTGCCGTTTCCGGCCTGTTTGGTGGCTTGTTGATGGATCTTCAACAAGAGAGTGAATTTGACTTTAGCGGCGCAGAAATGATCACGCCGCTTGCCTTTGCGATGGTCTTTTCCACTGTGGTGCTGCATGGATTTTCTATCGGTCCCCTGGCGCGCCGCCTCGGCCTATCGCGCACTGGTCGGCCCGGCGTTCTTATGATCGGGGTGAACCCCTGGAGCGTCGATTTTGCCCGTGAGTTGAATGAGGCCGGCGTGGATACGACGCTGGCGGACAGCAATTGGCGACGCTTGAAACCAGCGCGTGATGCTGGCCTGGAGACCTATTTTGGTGAAGTGCTTTCGGAGGAGGCTGAACTTCGCCTCGACCATGCACGCTTTGATACGGCCCTCGCACTCTCTGCAAACGAGCCATATAATGCTCTTGTTTCCGGTCATTTTGCACCTGAGCTTGGGCGCCACAGAGTCTACCAGCTTTCCTCCCAGGATGGAGAGGAGGAGGATCCCAAGGGGATTAGCCTCGGCACACGTGGGCGCACATTGATCAAACGCGGACGTAGCTATGACGCCCTTTTGCGCGACCATTACCGGGGTTGGACCTTTGCCAAGACCCAGCTGACCGCAAAATACGATCTTGCAAAATTCCGTTCGGATCGACCGAAATCCGACCTGCTGGCAGAGATCCGGGCCGATGGGTCTATTCAATTCCTTGGCCCCAATCGCGAACCGAAAGGTGGCGAAGGGGTGACCCTGATCAGTTTCGGCCCCGATGAAACTCCGGATCCGGTTATCGCCTAAGGTCGGCAAGCCTTGTGTCTTCGGCAGTCTAAATAGGCCATCTCTGCTCTTGTCGGCCTCATTCTGCCCCTATGGCATGGAGCGATTGGCCTTCGGTCTTTAACCAGTCCCGTGCGGTCTGCCAGCCAGGGCATGTACGTTCTACCGTTTTCCAGAAGGCTGCTGAATGGTTCATTTCGATGAGGTGCGCACACTCATGGGCAGCGACATAATCGAGCACATAGGGCTCGGCGAAGATCAAACGCCACGAAAATGAAAGATTGCCATCATGGGTGCAAGATCCCCACCGCGAACGGGTATCCTTTACGCGAATGCGGCGGACTTCGACACCAAGGGTCGACGTATGGCGCGCCACTGCCGCTTCTAGATCAGCTTTTGCAGCCCGTTTGAAATATCGGATGGCCCGAGCCGATAGCGTCTCTGGCGCACCTGGCAGACAAAGGGTAAGGGGCGGGCCCTCTAAAAGCGTTGGCAGCCTGCCTGGGCCTTTCGCTGTTAGGTGGCAGGGTGAGCCGCGCAAGGGAAAAAGTGATCCCTCTTCTAGGGGCTGCGCCGGGCATTTGCGTTCCAGCTGAGCCGCGAGCCAGTCTATCCGAGCCTCCGCAAATGCGGCAGCTTGGGGCAATAACCGCTTCGAG
>JBCBAO010000152.1:0-6690 GCA_038532405.1 Pseudomonadota bacterium
CACCGGCCGACCGCGTAAAGATCGTTCTACCGGACCCGCCCCATGAAAAGCTCGAACGCGTCTAATACCAGTTGATCGCTAGACGTCCTACATCCAGCGACCTAGTTTCCGCTAGAATCCGACGAGCAGGAGTTTTGCCGATGTCGCGACTGTTTACTTCGCTTTGCCTCGCCATTGGGCTCGGCCTACCGGCCATCGCCCAAACCACAGCGCCGGCCCCGATTGATCCCGGGACCCTGCGCGCAACGCAGACCCTTATAGACCAAGGTGTTGCCGATACGGTGGGCCTGCAATTTGTGGAAGACTTGACCACTGAGATCGGCCCCAGACTGGCGGGCTCCGATGCCGAAGCGCGGGCGCGGGCCTGGGCGGTGGACGAATTGAATGCCCTCGGCTTCCGGAATGTGCGGATTGAGCCCTTTGAGATCCCCTTCTGGTCCCGGGTTATCGAAAGCGCCGAGATCGTCTCCCCGTCACCGCAAGCGTTGACCATCACCGCGCTTGGCGGATCTACGGCAACCCCAGAAGATGGCGTTGAGGCTGAGATTGTCCGTGTCACGTCGATGGCAGATCTACGGGCAGCCGACCCAGACGATATTGCAGGCAAGATCGTTTTCGTGGACGAAGGCATGACCCGGACGCAAGATGGATCGGGTTACGGCTTTGCGGTCCGCAAACGGCGCAACTGCGCAGCGGTTACGGCGGAAAAAGGGGGTTTGGTCTGCCTGATCCGCTCGGTCGGAACCCAGCAGCGGCGTTTTCCCCATACCGGCATGATGGCCCGCGGCGAAGCAGTGGGCGCTGGACCCGCAGCAGCTCTCTCGCCCCCCGACGCGGACCAGTTGAACCGGCTTCTGGACCGCGGCCCTGTGACGGTGCGCGTGAACCTGCAGGTCGAAACCCAGGAGAAGGTTCCCTCCGGCAATGTTGTGGCGGAGGTCCCCGGGCGAGGGGCCCTCGCCGACGAAATCGTGCTTATCGGCTGCCATCTCGACAGCTGGGACCTTGGCACAGGCGCGATTGATGATGGCGCGGGCTGCGGCATCGTGGTTGGCGCGGCCAAACTGATTGCCGATATGCCAGGGCGCACGAAGCGAACTATTCGCGTGGTGTTATACGGTGCTGAAGAGGTTGGCCTGTTGGGGGCAAATGCGTATGCCCGGGCGCATGTCGACGAGCTTAACAAACACGTCTTCGCATCGGAATCCGACTTCGGTGCAGGCAAAATCTGGCGGTTCCAAACCCGGTTTGGCGATGGAGCCCTTCCCTATGCGGCGGCCATGCAAAATGTGTTGGCACCCCTTGGTGTTGTGCCAGCCGGCAATGATGCGCGCGGCGGGCCGGATATCGGCGTGCTCGCAAGGGCGGGTGTGCCGGTTGTAACGCCAGGCCAGGACGGAACAGATTATTTCGACCTGCACCACACGCCGGACGACACATTCGACAAGATTGATCCGGCATCGTTTCGCCAGAATGTTGCGGCCTATGCCGCGTTCATATGGCTCGCGGCTGATACCGGATGGAATTTCCGCAGGCCTGCCCCCGATGAGGATCCAATCGGAACGGAATAAATATCGCTGAATTTTGACACAACTTTCGCAAAATTCACAATTTGGTTAATGTCCCGGTCAGAGACTACGCCTACATAATAGGGAATGTTTACCTTCGCGCGCTGCCTCGCCGGGCCCCTAGCCCTGCTTGCCCTTGGGGCGGCGCCTGAAACATTTACCCGCGACGAGTTGGACACACTGGAAGCCGAGCGCCAGGACGCTGAAACCAAACTCGCAGCAATCCAGCAGGCCGAAACTGCGGTTGGCCTTGATGTTAGCCAGTTGAACGAAGAACTGATCGCCGCCGCCATGGAAAGCCGCCGGCGCGAGGAGCAAGCCGCCACAGCGGAGCGCCGCCTGATTGATCTGAACCTGCGCCGTGCCGCGGCCAACCGTGCTCTGTTTGAAGACGAGGCAGCCCTGGAAGATCTGCTTGCAGCCCTCGTTTCGTCAGCTCGCACCAGCCCGCCGGCCCTTGCCGTATCGCCGGACCAGGCCAACCGCTCCGTCCGCGCAGCGATCATTATGGGGGACTCTGCGCCGGAGCTTGCCCTGCGCGCCGCAGAGCTCGGCGAGGAAATCGACACGCTGAACACCCTGGAGCGCAAAATTCGCCGGGAACAAGCTCGCCTAGATGCGGCGGAAGCGACCCTCGCGCTCAAGCAGGCTGAAATTGAAAAACTTGCCGCTGCCAAGCGCGCGCAGTTTGAAGATGTCACCGCAGATGCAGATCGTTTGCGCCAACGCGCACGGGCACTGGCGGAGCAGGCAGCCGGCCTGCGCGAACTGCTTGCAGCCCTGGAAGCCGACGCACCGGAAACGCCCGGACGAAAACCGCGCCTGCGCCCGCGCTATGCCTCCCTTGGCGGAGCCACCGGTGGCACCGTCACCGATGCCGTTAACCGGCCGGCGACGGCACCGGCCATTCAGGACCTGCAGCCCCTGGGGCCAAGCCAGCTCGGAGCCCTGCTGCGCCCCGTTACCGGACTTGTCTCGGAGAGCTTTGGTGACCGCCGTTCAACCGGTAGCCGAGCCGAGGGCATTACAATTGTGACGCGCCAACGCGCCCAGGTGATCGCCCCCGTCGATGGTGTCATAGAATTTGCAGATGTCTTCAGAAGTTACGGACATATGTTGATTTTACGGACAAGTGACGATTACCGTGTCATAATGACCGGATTAAGTGAAACCTACGGCACTCGCGGGCAATCCGTTGCAGCTGGCGAGCCAGTAGGGCAGATGTCTTCCCGGAGCAATCCACCTCCGGAATTGTATCTGGAGCTTAGGAAGAATGATCGCTCGGAGAATCCGGCGAAATGGTTGGCGCGCTGAAGCAGGGTCGACGGTAAGTATGATGAGGATGAACGGATGAAATCTTGGCTTGCGGGCGTCGGAGCTGGCGCGGTTCTTGGGGTCACCCTTGTGGGCGCATCCTCCCTTGCATGGCCGGATGCGGCGGCTGATCCTCGTGCCGAGATTTACGGTAAACTTGATATTTTTGGCGATGTGTTGGCCCGCGTTCAATCGGACTATGTCGTCGAGGTGGATGAATCCGAGGCGATCGAAGCGGCGATCAATGGGATGCTGACCTCCCTCGATCCCCATTCCGGTTATCTAAACCCAGAGGATTTTCGCGACATTCAAGTCGATACGTCCGGCGAATATGGTGGCCTCGGCATCGAAGTGGTTCCAGAGGATGGCTTCGTCAAAGTCGTTGCGCCCATCGATGACACTCCGGCAAGCCGCGCTGGCCTCAAGAGCGGTGATCTGTTGACAGCGATTAACGGCGTCCAGATCGTCGGCCAGCCGCTGAACGATGCTGTGAAGGAAATGCGCGGACCGGCCGGGACGGATATCACGATTACGGTGCTGCGCGAGGGGGTCGACCCGTTCGATGTCACCCTCACCCGCGAAGTGATCCGGCCAAAATCCGTAACTGCACGTATAGAAGATGGCGGGATTGGTTATATCCGCCTCTCCGGATTTAACGACCAGACGACGATCTTTTTGGAAGAAGCCCTATCGGACATCTCGCGCGATGCAGGCGGGCGGCCAAGGGGCCTTGTTTTGGATCTGCGCAACAATCCGGGCGGTCTGCTGGACCAGGCCGTGAGCGTCAGCGATGTGTTTCTCTCAGGCGGCGAAGTGGTCTCAACCATTGGCCGGCGGCCAACGGATATCGATCGGTACAATGCGCGCTCCGGCCAGGTTTTTAAAGACGTACCGATGATCGTGCTGATCAATAGTGGATCGGCCTCAGCCGCAGAAATTGTTGCCGGCGCGCTCCAGGATCGTGGCCGTGCGCAGGTTCTGGGTGTTACCTCTTTTGGCAAAGGGTCTGTCCAGACCGTCATCCCGCTGGGGGCGGACCGCGGGGCGCTGCGCCTCACCACGGCGCGTTATTACACGCCGGCTGGACGGTCCATCCAGGGAACAGGGATTGAACCGGATATCGAGGTCGCCCAGGAACGTGTCAGCGAAGAAGAGCTGGAGCGTATCCGCCGCTTTTCCGAGGCGGATCTGCCGAATGCCCTGGAAAATGAAGACGGTACCGCCAGGCGCGGGCCCCATATTCCAGATGATCAACCACCCGAGGATTATGAGGGCGAAGATTATCAACTGGATCGTGCACTAGAGATCTTGCGTGATCCCACGAAGCTCGCCAGCGTGTTTGGTGGTGCAGGTTAACGAACCTTTGCACCTTGTTAATAGATTTGGGCAAAACTGAGCTTTCGCTGTTTTTGTCCGATTTATGAAAAGGTGGCCGCCAATGACCAATCGTAAGGGGTCAGACCCTTCGCCGTTTCGTTCTGGCCTGGTCCACGGCCTTGTAAGCCTGTCTTTTTTTGGGGGCATAGCCGCTTTGCTGGGGACCGGTATTCACCTGACGGGTGATCCGGAAGCCGCCGGTCCGCGCCTGGCCCTCGCCTTGTTCGAGCCAACGGGCTCTACATCAGCTGAATTAAAGTCGCGGTTCCAGTCCGATCTTGTTCTGGCGGGCGAAAGAAATCTGGCCAGCGGGTCGGAGGCACAATCCAGCGAACCAAACCTTGGCGTGCCAGACCCGACCGGCTCGCAAACGGCGGCAAACGGAACCGTTGCGGATGTGCCGGTCATCCGGATCAATGGGCGAGACGTTCGAGCTGGCCAAAGCCTGAGCCAGGTGGAACAGGGCGGCGCGCGCAGTGAAACCGTTGCCCGTGCGGAGCCAACTGAAATTGTGGCCAAAGCAGAGGTTCTATCGCCCAATGCCCGCCCCTTCCAGAACCCGGACGGTAAGCCGATGATCGGGCTGGTCATCGGCGGCCTTGGGACCTCCTACCGACAATCGATTGCAGCGATTGAAGACCTGCCAGCAGGTGTCACCTTGTCTTTCACGCCGGATGCGAGCCCAGCCCTCCTGCGGCGCGCCCGTGAAAAGGGCCATGAGATACTCGTGGAAGTCCCCTTGGAGGCCTATAGCACGGGGCGAACTCGCCCCCACCCCTACACGTTGACCGCCAACGCAACCCAGGACGAAAACAGCAGCCGCCTGCGCGCGGTCCTGTCGCGAAAGCCCCATGCTTATGGCGTCATTACCCACAATGGGGCGAAGTTTGCGACCAATGAGCGCCTCGGCACGGCGCTTATGGAAGACCTTTCCAATCGAAACCTCGCCTTCTTCCAACACGCGACCCTTCGCCGTGCCCCCTTTGCAGCCACCGCTGACCGCCTGGACCTGGCCTATGCGGCGGCGAGTGAAAACATCGACAATCAGATCGATGCGGAAGCCATAGAAACGCAACTTTTCAAACTTGAAACAAAAGCGATGGAGATGGGTATGGCGTTCGGGACCGGATTTACCTATCCGGTCACCGTCGATGTGGTGAAAGCCTGGGCCGAACGCCTTGAGGCCAAAGGCATCCTGCTTGCCCCGGCATCGGCCATCGCCGCAAACCGGCAGCGCCCTGTCCAGACGACCCGTCTGGAAACCGACCCGGACGATACGCTGCAGTGACGGAACTGAAGCGAGATCCAAGCCTCTACAGGCCAAATGTCGGGCTCGCTCTGTTTTCCAACGCCGGACATGTTTTCCTCGGCCGGCGGATCAATTCCCGCGGAGCATTTCAATGGCAGATGCCCCAGGGCGGCATCGATAAGGGCGAAACACCCGCAGAGGCGGCGCTGAGGGAGTTGGAGGAAGAAATCGGTGTCTCCCGGAAATTCGCGGCCGTTCTAGAGGAAACCGAGGACTGGATTTACTATGACTTTCCAGCCGATCTGAAACGCCGGCTGCCAGGCCCCTATATGGGCCAGCGCCAAAAATGGTTCGCCCTTCGCTTCAAAGGGTCCGACAGTGACATTCGGCTGGATTTGCACACACCGGAATTCGATGCCTGGCGCTGGGCGAGACTGGAAGAGACCCCGGCGCTCATCATTCCTTTTAAACGACCTGTCTATACCGATATCGTGCAGCGCTTTGCACAATGGGCTCTGCCGACCTAAACACGGCGCGGTCGGCCGGTTTGAGGGCAATGCATGGCGCGCTCCTTTTTGATGATACATGGTATTGGCTGCGGCGGCGACGCGTGGGACAGGATGCGCCCCGGGTTTGAGCACGCTGACTGGGCCTGTGAGGCACCGACACTGTTCCCGGAGAAGCGAACGCTTAGCGATCCACCGCCGGATTTACCAAACCTTCGCTTCGAAGATTATGTCGACGCTATGGGGACCCTCGCCCGGCAAATGGCGGAAACCCATGGTGAAAAGCCCGCCGTTATCGGACATTCCATGGGCGGATTGATCGGGCAAAAGCTTGCCGAACGGGGCGATGTTGCCGCCGGTATCTTCCTAGCTCCAGCGCAGCCGGAGGGGTGTCTTATCATCGCGCCGAGCATGATCTGGACATTTGCCAACGTTTTTCGGCGCGGCACGCGCAAGGGCCGCGACCTGCCCCACAAGGTTTGGAAAACGGGGTTCCGCTGGGGTGTTTTAAACCGCGTCCCCCCCGAACGCCACGATGCCATCTACCGGACGGCACGGTTTGATTCCGGGCATGTTTATGGCGACATTTCCGATGGCATAGTCATCGATGAGAGCAAGATCCGCGTTCCAACATTGACCATTGGTGCCCTGCAAGACCGCGCAACCGTGATCAAAG
>JBCBAO010000153.1:0-6684 GCA_038532405.1 Pseudomonadota bacterium
GTAATACCATCATGGTATTCAGGGCGCTCGCGAGGGGCATCTGCAGATTTAATGCGAGCAAGAATCTGATCGACGATCAGTGGGTCCATCCCATTCCAGAACCAATGTTCGGGTCGAATATCCCGCATGAATTCCCGGTCTGCCGTGTCTCCGTTATGGGCGACATTGGTGAGCACAGGCACAACTTCAACATCGGTTGCGTCCAGCACAAGTTTGCCAGAACCCCGCACATCAACAGTATAAATGACGCTGCCATCCCGCACCCTGCTGGAGATTTCATCGACTATCACATCGCCGGAAAAATTCGGATTGGCAATCAGGATGTCGCCCAGACTATGAGGCGCATTCCAAAGAGCGGTCTTCTTTCTTTTTGAGATCAACCGCCAACTGGCATCCTCAACCTTTTCGGATACGAGCTCGCCGGTGACCATATCGATCTGAAGTTCATAGATCTCCTCGCCCCGGCTGCTTTCAATATCGTAGACGGCTCGCCCGGAGGCGATTTCTCGCTCGATTTCGTAAACACGCCCACCAGTTTGATCTTCATAGGATTTCACGAATTCGGCAAGATTGAAGGTTTGTGCCTGGGCAGGCGCTATGGCAACTGCGCCTATCAGAATACAAGCCGTTGCGCCTTGGAATACAGACGCCGGCATTCGTCTCTTTCGATGGATCATTTCATTCTCCTTTGTTTTGGGAATTTGTAGAAATGGATTGAAGAAGGGTCGCGACATAAGCCCTGGCACGCGGAGCCATCAGGGCATCATTTCGGAAGTAAGATATCGGCGCAGCTGTATCGGAGTCGTCTGGATGCGAGGCATGTCCAAACATGATGACATTCACGATGTGACCATCCGCGATCAGCTTTTTGCCTGTTCGCATGCAGAGGCCCGCCTCGTGGCTCTGATCTGCGTCTGACAAAAACATCAAGACATCAGCATCGACCTGCCAGCCATATTCTTTTGATCGGGAACCAAAGCCGCAATAAGGATCGAATAGGACAACACCCTGAACGCCAGCTGCCCAGTCCGGTGAAAAACCGGTCAAA
Source organism: Pseudomonadota bacterium (assembly GCA_038532405.1). Lineage (GTDB taxonomy): Bacteria > Pseudomonadota > Alphaproteobacteria > Caulobacterales > Hyphomonadaceae > CALLCD01. The sequence continues at coordinate 1,049 of JBCBAO010000153.1, forward strand.
TTTGTCGAGCGTGATGTTTCGCCAAAAGAGAGGGCGTCCATCACTGCCCATCCTCCATGGCCCCAGCCTGCGAGAACAATTTTGTCTTCACCAACCCCAGGCATCTGCTCGAGATGTTTGACGGCCGCTATAATGTCGGCCGCACGTTCAAACCCCCAAGGCCGCGAGCCATCGCAGACCCTCTGCAACGCCGATGGCTTGTGGAGGCCGCGGGGGGAAAAGCTGTCGACCGTCAGGGTCGCCCAGCCTTGCGACACGAAGAATTCTGACCAGGTCGCATGATAAGGGTTGGTCCCGAGGCAGCCGGGGACGATGACGACGGCTGGGGGGAAGACCTCGGGACCATGGGGGGCTCGAAACACGAAGTGGGGGGAAACGAAGTCAACATGCTCGTCGATCGAGCGTTTCTTCGTGAACCAGCCGCTAAAAACATAGCCATAGGCCAGCACAGCGATGAACAGCATTATGGCTGTTGTGCCGAAGAGTATGCGAAGCACAGGCGGCATTAATTTCAGAACCGCCAGAAGAGGCCGGACAGAATCTCGACCTGGCTTTCTTTTTCGATGAAGGGGCTGTCACCGGCGTCGCCGAGCAAGAAGCTGTATTCAACACCGGTGAACACGCCGATGCGCTTGGTCAGGGCATAGGAAAACTCGAACTCGGCACCGACACGTTCGAATCCACTGCTTGGCACGAACTCCTCAAAGTCCGATGCCGCTGCCTCTTCAGCAGAAACACCATAGAGCGATTGGGTGTAGTCCGCGTCAGCCCAAACGGCGAACGGCGTAACCTCAAAAAAAGCACGCCTGCCGAGGGGCACTCCAGTGCCTGCGCCAAATGTTATGAGAATGCCATTATGCCCCTGGTCGCTTATGGCGAAAGCCGCATCTGCCTCAAACTCAATAAACCCAAGCTCGAACCCGCCAAGGATGTGGGCTTCGACGGTCCCATCAACCTCGCCTAGCCCTTCAAATTGAGGATCATCGCCGAAGTCTCGATCATCAAAGTTGAAGCCAACCGAGGCCCCCAAGGAATATTCGGGGTCATCCTCATTATAAAAGAGCCAAACCCCTGCGCCGTTCTCGGTGTTCAGAAAGAGGCGTTCCCGCCAGGTGATATCAACAAGAGGAACAGGAATGACTTCAAACTCATTTGCGCCATTAAATTCCGGATTTGTCAGTGCGCCTATTCCCAGGCGCATATCCCACGCAGAGGACGGTGCGGGCACATCTTCCTCGGCATAGGCGGCCTGAGAGATAAGAAGGGAGGTGAAAACAGCCGTTTTTAGAAGGAAAGATTGGCGGATCATAATAGGCCCTCTCGTGTTGCCAATGCATCAAGTTGATCAGAAGGTTGGCGTGGATATCGGCTTGCAAACAGCGCAAATGCGCCTCCGGTGAGCGGGAATTCGTGAGCGGTCATCGCTTGCCGCGAATGGTCAAAAATTGACCGCTCATGCACGGCTCGGGTGACCGGATTTGTAGAGAAACCGCTCGACGGCGGTCCTGGCCTTTGGCATTTTCCAACTGGAAAAGGATCAGCACAGACCAACAATGTTAGATGGCATAAGCAGATTGGCGGCCCAGCTTCGCAAACTTCTAGATGAAGAGCCCGTCGCAGGCGTTTTACTCGACCGGTCTTCCTCCATAAGCCTGCCGAGCCTTATTGCGGCGTTTATTGCGACTTCAGCACTATGCGGCCTGTTTCTGGCGATCGTTCAATCCTCAAGCGCAACGCAGCTTCTTTTTCTGCCCTCCTGGCTTTTTTGGGCTTTACACTGCGCCATTGCCTTCGGAAGCATCCTCGCGATGGAATGGTTGCTACTGTCTACGGATTGGAAACGACCCTTCCGAATCGCCCTAGCACTTTTGGCATTACCGGTGTTGCTGGCTCCGTTTTCCCTTTTTTTGGACAACACGTTTGAGGCCCTCGACACAGATGGGCGGTCAAACGCAACTGGCATAGGCGCTTATCCAGGAGAGGTATTGGATGTGGCACCGCTCGCAATGATCATGTCGGCGGTCGCGTTATTTGTTCTGAATCAGATTTGGATACAGCGCCGTAGCGCACCCCTCTCAGACAGTGACACCCCCAAATTGTCCGGTCTGCTTGAGGACTTTCCCGTCCAGCTCGGCGATGATTTGATACGTGTGTCCGCACAGGACCATTATTGCGAGATCGTGACGAGCTTGGGGAAGCATCTTCTGCCGGTGCGCTTCAGCGACTGCATTGCAGCACTCATGACGTATGACGGCGTCCAAACTCATCGGTCCCACTGGGTTAGTCTTCAGCATATCAAGGAACTTGAAACATCTGGCAGCGCCCATGTGTGCCAGTTATCGAATGGGGACACTGTGCCTGTAAGCCGGCGCCGGTATTCTGCTTTGCGCCATACACTCCGGAGCCAAGTCGAAAGAACGTCCGCAAGAGGAGGACGGCAGCAGAATATTGCTCCTTAGAGATTCGCTAAACGACGAAGATACGATAGCCCCGCATGCAAGCCGCGGCCGTTGGCACCCTAAATCTCCTCGTTTATGCTTGGTTTTATCCGCCCTATGGAAGATTGAGCCTTCTAACCACCGATATTTGCGACGGTGAAAACTGTTCCTTGTGCATTGGAAACGATTGCGATTTTTCCCCCCAATTGCACGGATAAATCATCCAGCAGATGAAGCCCAAGTGACCCTTTCTTGGTCCTCGCTTCCTCAACGTCAAACCCCCGACCATTGTCACCTACGGTGAGTTTAAGGCCAGTATGTTCGCTTGTAAGAGAAACGCGAATGATGCCCCCACCCGTACCAAAGGCATGCTTATAAGCATTGGAAATGAGTTCGCAGACGATTAATCCCAAGGGCGTTAATAAGTCTACATCGACCATGGCAGAGACGATGTCATGCTCCAGGCGAACACCTTCCTGTTGATGACTGTCCTGCATAAGGTCGATGAGATCGTTTAGAAAAGGCCTAACATCACCTTCTGTCGATTCACCCTTGTCCCGTTCATATATATGGCTGTGAACAAGGGCCATTGTTTGCGCGCGGTTGGCTGCATCGCGCCGCCCATCACTATTGTTTATTTTTGCTCCGCTTCTCCTTGCATCCAGGCTCAATAAGCTAGAGAGGAGTTGAAGGTTATTCTTTGTTCGGTGATGTATCTCCGACAACAGAACATCTTTCATATCTACAATTTTTCGTTGGGACCTGTAAGAGCGATATAAAAGCAGGGCTGTCAAGCCAGACAATACCGCTATTAGGAAGCCAATAACATTTCTATTTTGTGATTGCCGAAGGTTGAGATCAGCAACAAGCGCCTGTTGACGCAATAACTCAACGTCGCGGTCGCGGTCGCGGAGTCGAAACATAATATCCATATTTGCGATGGCTTTAAGTTTATCGTCCTCCAAACGCTGCTCGCTCAGTGCCATCGCGACTTGGGCGTATTGTAAAGCCTCAGCAGGTTTGTCCAAATCGGATAAGAGAACGGACATACTTTGAGCAAAGTCCATATGCCAATATTCATCACCCTCAGCCGAAAGTAGCACATCAGGGCCTTGATTGTCAGGATCAATCGCTTCGAGCGCCTGTGTTAAAATCACATTGGCTTCGGAAATATCATTTTGCTCCAAATACCGCTTTCCCAACCAGCTCAGCGTTGCGCCAGCCTGTGACATCTGATTATATTGCAAAAATTGGTCGGTTGCGCTCTTTGCAAGCTCCATAGCACGCGCTGTTTCACCCAGTTCATGCAAAGAATCAGCATAAAAGCGGTTGATAAAAGCAACATTCAGGGGGTGCCGCTTAACCTGTTCATTCTGACTTTGTGCAAGATCTAAATATTCTATTGCGGACGCGTGACTATCATTCACGTTATGGGTCACACCCATATTTCCGTATAATAATGACATCAGATATGCATTGTTGGGATCGTGCGCGTTGAGCACGTCTACGCCCTTCTGGTAAAACTCCAGTGCGCGATCATAGTCCCTCAATTCGGAAAAAATAATGCCAATTGTATTATAGACTTCTGCTACACCGGAGTATTTTTTATCTTCCTCATAAAACTTCAGCGCCCGCTCATACAATTCAACGGAGTCAGCATATTCTTTGTCCTTAAGCGCAGCATCCCCCAACATGTTGATCAGCAAAGGGCTCATATAAACCAAGCCTTCTGCCTCAGCCAAACTAAGTGCCTTTTCTAAAAATGGTTTAGCATTACTCTGCTGAATCAAACTCAATTGCCCCGCTCCAAGATAATAGCACGGCAATTTGGGATCCTGGTCGCGAGCGGCTTGGCTGATTTTATTATCGAGTATTTCGATAGATATGTCGGGTATCTCTGCTTGTAACAATCCTATACGGTTGCAATCGCGGGACGCGCGGTCAAAAGCTTCAAGCTCCCAGAAACCATCAAATGCAAGGGTGTTAAACTCGAGCGCTTTTAGTATCTCGCCGATACCCTGCGCATATATCGACTTCGCCGATATCATATTAAGAGATAAACCGACCATTTCATTTCGATCGGCCAGTTCTAGGGCTTCATCTAACAAAGACCCCATCAGCTCGTAATCTTTTTGATCCCTTGCCAATCTGGCTTGGGCAAACAACAGGCTTGCGGTCGATAGCTCATCATCCTCAGCGATTGCTTGAGAATACAAGACGTCTACTGTCTCGCTTATGCCCGTATTATTGGGGGTTACGTCGGCCCATGTCGCTGCCGATGCTAACTTTCTCGCAGCTTCGGGCGTCAGCCTTTCGGCAAAAACAGTACGTAATTCGGGCGTAAGAAAGCTGAACCCTGCACGAAGATAGCGATTGGAAAAATCAATCTGCGCAGCTGGGCTAAGAGACGGGAGGTCCACCGCGCAGCGTTCAACCAATTCGATATCACGGCGGACTTTGTTGGGTGCAATCTGCAAGAGCGTTTCACACGCATCACTTGCAAGCACCTCTCCATACCTTGAATTATCTTGAGCGCTAGTTGGGAAAATAAAGAGTGCCAGCAAGCCAAAAAGATAGAACAAACGTCGTGTTCGGTCACCTAGCATCCAAGTTCCTCCCCTCGAGGCTCGAACGTAAAGTTACATATACAACCTCATGGTTTTCAAGGAAATTTTGAAAAACAATTTAGTGCACGACCTATTTCCATAGTATGCAACTTTCAACTCAATATCCGATATTACAGGCGATGAAATTCTATACTTCAGTTTTATTTGAATATTTTAAGACATTTCCTATAGCGCAACTGAGCTGTCTGCCATGCCGCAGCGAGTTTCTGTGGACGGTTTTGAGCCGATATTCTAAAGGGTTTTTTTGTCTCCGGTGCGGGTCGTAGATCGCCGAGCGATGGGTGGGAACAGATGGAATTGTCATGTTTGCGCCAGCGCTCGATGAAGTTTTTGCTTTGTTTAGGGTGTAAAATATCTCCTCGTTGAGCAACTCATCGCGCAGTTTGCAATTAAGCCACAGGCCGGAAGCTAACCTTCCATTGTATCCACGCTCCCAAGGGCTTCCTGGATCAATGAGGAGGGTTTGCGCGCCATGCCTCAATCTTATGTAGCCTATTTCTCATGACAAAGCGTGGCTGCAGATCAGTGGGCATGGTCAAAAACAAAAACCTCTCCCCTCCTAGCCGCGGAA
>JBCBAO010000154.1:0-6541 GCA_038532405.1 Pseudomonadota bacterium
GCAAAAGCTTATCACGCCCCACTTCACCGCGGGCAAAGGCCTGTCGGATGCGCGCTTTTTCCGGGTTCGGTAGCCCGGACCGCATCGGTCCGGCCGGCACAAATACGGCCGGCAGCCAGCCAAACCGGAGCGCAGCGATGACGAGCCCCGGAACAATTTTGTCGCAAACACCCATGAAAAGGGCGGCATCGAACACATCATGGCTCAGCCCGACCGCGGCGGCGAGCGCGATCACATCGCGGGAAAACAGGGACAGTTCCATACCGTCCTGGCCTTGGGTCACGCCATCACACATGGCCGGCACCCCACCGGCAACCTGGGCGGTGGCATTGACGGATCTCGCAGCCTCTCGGATCAGTTCAGGGTAGGTTTCGTAGGGTTGGTGGGCCGAAAGCATATCATTGTAGGCCGTAATGATCCCGATATTCGGCCAGTGGGCCCCAAGCAACTCAGCTTTGTCCCTTACAGCGCACCCCGCTGAGGCATGGGCAAGATTGCCTTCACTTACCCTTAAGCGGCTAAACCGGTCAGGGCGTTCTGCACGAACCATCTCCAAATACGCGGTGCGGCTCGCTGCAGACCGTTTTTCCAAACGCGCCGTTACCTCAGAAACGACCGGGTTCATCGCCGCGGTCATCTATGCCCACCTTCCCACCAGGACCGTAGGTTCTTGCGCAACAGAAAGTCTGCCGAGGACGGACCATTGCTGCCGGCCGAGTAAGTGTCTAACGGGTCATCGAGGGTCGCCCAGGCACCAATCAAACCATCCACCCATTCCCAGGCAGCCTCTACTTCGTCCCGGCGCATGAAAAGGGAGAGATTGCCACGCACCACATCCATTAACAGGCGCTCATAAGCGTCCGGATAGCGAGCCGTAAAATTCTCGGCATAGGACAAATCAAGCGGTAGGGATTTGATGCGCAGCCCCCCGGGACCCGGCTCTTTGATTTGGACAAACAGCCGAACCCCCTCGTCGGGTTGCAAACGGATGACGAGGCGATTGACCGATTGTCGTTCCTCGCCAAAAATCGAGTGCGGCGCGGGTTTGAACTGAATCACAATCTCAGAGCGCCGCTCTGCCATCCGCTTGCCCGTGCGAAGATAGAACGGCACGCCCGCCCATCGCCAATTCTCAATCTCTGCCCGAATAGCGACGAATGTTTCGGTCCGGCTTGGAACATCGCCGGACAATTCTTCCAGATATCCGCGGACCGCTTCGCCGCTCGAAACACCTGCGGTGTATTGCGCGCGCACTGTCTTGTCCTGGGCTTCTCCCGGCGAGAACCTGCGCAGTGCACGGAGCACTTTGATTTTTTCGGTGCGCACATCGCCCTCATCCATGCTGCCCGGCGGCTCCATGGCCGTAAGACAAAGCAGCTGCAAAAGGTGGTTCTGAACCATATCCCGCAATGCGCCCGACCCGTCATAATAATCTGCACGGTCTCCCACACCAAGGGACTCAGCGACCGTTATCTGGACATGGTCCACCTCAGCGCGGGACCAAACAGGCTCGAACAACGCATTGGCGAACCGCAAAACCATTAAGTTCTGAACGGTCTCTTTGCCAAGATAATGGTCGATCCGATACACATTGCTCTCATCAAAGACGGCACCGACGCCATCATTGATTGTCCTTGCAGAGGCGAGGTCCGTACCAATTGGTTTTTCCAGGACAACCCGCGCTTCTGCCCGGTTTAGTCCGGCTTGGCCAAGCGCCTCACAAATCGGGACGTAAAGGCGCGGTGCGGTCGCAAGATAAAAGACACATGGCCGACCCGGCGCGTTCGACAGCCTGTTGCTCAACCCGGCCCAGTCAGCATCCGGCTGGGTCGCATCCATGGTCACATAATCAAGACACTCTGCGAACGCCGTCCAGGCCTGCTCTTCCCAGAGATCTTTGCTGCCAGCCTTGCAAGCCGATTTCGCAAACGCTCGAAACTCGTCCTGGGTCATTTTCGTACGTGCAGAGCCGATGATGCGGCTTACATCGGGGATCTGATTATCAAGCCAGCGATGATAAAGGGCGGGCAGCAGCTTGCGAACGGTCAGGTCGCCCGTCGCTCCGAAAATAACGATATCAAAAGCGCCGACTGGGATAAATTCAGCCATGGACATCCCCTTGAAGGCTCGCCCTGGAGGGCAATGGTCGCTCACCCAACCGTCTTTTGCTGAAAAATGACAGCGCTGTCAATCGTATACTCATGCCTTTTCCCCGAAACCCGGAACCGTCGACTGACGAACGACCAATTCGAAATCATATCGGCGACTTTCCGCCGTCACATCGTAACCGGCCACGCCTTTTCTGTTGACCTCAATCAACAGATCAACCGCGCCTTGAGCCATTTCCTCAATCGGTTGGCGCACAGTGGTAAGGGGCGGTGATGCGGTGGATGCCAAAAGCGAGTCATCGAACCCGACAACCGATATATCTCTTGGCACAGATAATCCGTGCTCAAATATCACAATCTCGGCCCCAGCCGCCATCTCATCATTGCTCGCAAAAATCGCCGTCGGCGGCGAGTTCAAAGCCAGCAGGCGTTCCGCCGCAAGCCGGCCCGACGCAACCGTAAACCACCCCTGCACCAGGAGGTCGGGATCAATCGGAAGACCTGCATCTTCCAAGGCGGCGAGATATCCGAGCCGACGCAACGCAGCCGCGCCATGGGCCGTATGCCCTTCGATGAAGCCAATGCGCGTATGCCCTTGCTTCAAAAAGTGCCCGGTTAGCGTACGTGCTGCATTCATATCGTCGAGATCGATAAAGGGCATGCTCCCTTGCGGATTGGAAGGAGCAATCAAAACGCATGCAATACCTGCCGCCCAAAGGCGCTCGCCAATATGGGGATGATCGCTTAGGGGCGGAAGCAGCAGCACACCATCAACGCGCGTGCGCTCTGCAGCCTGAACAATCTGCTCCACCACATCCGCCGCTTCGACATCGAATCGCCCAACCATCAGATGGTAGGTGCGGTCGCGGCATCGATCGAGCGCGCCGGACTGGAACTTGCTAAGATACCCTTCGGAAATCGTGTCGTAGAAAAGTGCGAACATATAGGATCTTTGCCCGGCCAGGCTGCGGGCGGAAAGATCCGGGCTATAGCTCAGCTTCTTTGCGGCGGCTTTGACCCGTTCTCGGGTTTCGGCGCGAACATTTGGTTCATTGTTAAGCACCCGCGAAACCGTTTTCGTCGAAACGCCTGCCAGTTCAGCAACGTCATCTATCTTTGCGCGGCGGGGGCGTTGGGGGGACGTGTCCATTGTCATCGCGTGCGCCTTGATAAGAAGAACAAGCTAGTCATCGTCAGCAGAATAGGCACTTGCACCTATTTCCCAGGCAAACATCCCCGCCCCGCCCCGCCATCTGGCATAGGCATAGCACCCGCCATGGCCAGCCTTGTTGGCCAAAAAGTCGGCCCAGTCCTCAGCGCCGTCAATCTCGAAGGCAAACGGATGCACGCCCCACAAAAGCTGCGCCTGGCGCAGCCGCGTCCGGTCGATAGAGCCATAGAGAATGGGCGTGGTCCCGCGCACCCGGGAGAACCGCGCAAGCCGCGCAATGGACCCGGTTCGCAGAGCAATCGCGCAGGCATCATGCTGAACAGCAAGACCATGGACAGCTTCTGCAACGACATCGACTGTTTTGTCCCAGATAGGCGCGCCCGGCCCATCGAACTCATCAACGGATGTTTCAAAATCCTCCGCGCTTTCAGTCGCTTTTATGATCCTGTCCATAATTGCCACAGCCGTTGCCGGGTGACGGCCCACGGCCGTCTCAGCTGACAACATGACGGCGTCGGCCCCCTGATAAATGGCCGTCGACACATCGCTCGCCTCCGCACGGGTTGGCGCTGCGTGTTCGATCATGGATTCCAGCATTTGTGTTGCGACAATAACGGGCCGCCCCGCCCAGCGCGCTTCACGAATGATCCTGCGCTGGATCACCGGCACTTGCTCAAGGGGAAACTCCACCCCCAAATCGCCGCGCGCCACCATAACGGCATCGGTTGCTTCAACGATCTCGGCCAAATTCTCAATCGCAGCCGGTTTCTCGATTTTGGCAACGAGGGGCGCGCGGCCCGCAATCAAGCTTTTGGCCTCTCGAATATCCTCGACGGTTTGCACAAAGCTGAGCGCGACAATGTCCACACCGATCTCCATGGCGTAGGCGAGGTCAGAGCGATCCTTGTCCGTCATCGCCCCCACAGGCAGGGCCTTTCCCCGAACGGTGAAGCCTTTCTTGTCCGTCAGCTTGCCCGGCAACTCCGATCGCACCGTAGGTTTTTCGCCCCCGGTTAGAACCGTCATCTGCAACTGGCCATCATTCAACAGGATCTCATCGCCGGGTTGCAGCATTGCCAATATCTCGGGATGCGGCACCGGGATTTCTGTCTCACCGTCCACCGCTTCACCGGCAATCAGCGAATAGGTCTGGCGGAAACCCAGGCGGATACCGCCATCGGGAAAACTGCCAACGCGAATTTTCGGGCCTTGCAAATCGGCGAGCACCGCAAGTGGCCGGCCAATCGCGTCTTCCACGGCGCGAACCGTATCAAAGGACGCTTTGTGGTCGGCATGGCTGCCATGGCTGAAATTTAAACGGAAAATATCGACGCCCGCCTGGGCAAGCAGTTTTACCGTATCCGGTGCGCGGCTGCCCGGGCCCAAAGTGGCGACAATTTTGGCGCTGCGCCCACGGCGAAGCGAGAGGTCCTGGTCAGTCTGTGCCATTGGCCAACCCCATTCGAACGGCATCCGCCGCGATGTCGCGGATCCGTGTCCATGCCCCATTGGCAATATCGCTGCGCGATACCATCCACGAGCCCCCCACGGCGATAACATTCGGCAACGCCAAAAATTCAATCATGTTTTTCGGTGAGATTCCGCCGGTCGGCATGAACTTAATCTCCGACAATGGCCCTGCCCACGATTTCAGCAGGGACAGCCCACCTACAGGCACGGCCGGGAAAAGCTTCAAAATAGGAAACCCATCATCGGCGCGGGCCATGGCTTCACTCGCCGTTGCAACACCGGGAAGCGCGGGAACGCCAGCTTCTTTAAGCGCCGGCAAGAGTTTGGGGGTTACCCCGGGAGAGACAAGGAACTCAGCGCCGGCGGACAAAGCGGCATCCACATCGCCTGGCGAAACCAAAGTCCCCGCCCCAACAAGCATCTCCGGAAAAGCAGATTTCATGGCGGCAATCCCCTCCAGGGCCGCATCCGTGCGAAGAGTAACCTCCACCACGCCCATCCCGCCAGTTCGCAACGCATCCGCCAAGGGAACGGCGTCAGCGACGTGATCGAGCGTGATAACAGGAACGATAGGCGCTTTTGACAGCGCTGTCGTCAGAAGAGAAATGTCAGTCATCGTTGAAGTTATTATCTCGCGCACATTCGGGAATTCCACTGTTTCCGTAGCGTAATTTCGCCTCTTCGGAAAGCAAAAACGACGCTAATCCTCTATCGACTCGCGCGGCGGCGATGTGGCGAGCGCTTTGCGCCGCCGTCCACTCCAGACCAGGTAAATGACGACGGCAATCACCAAACCAACCGCAACGGCCGGTGCGTATTTGTGGATCTGCTCGCCAGCCATCTCGCCAAGCCAGTGGAAGAGCGTGAAGGCAATACATGCATAGAGCACCGCCGATCCAATGACGAAAAACGTAACTTTCGCAAACGGGGCACGGAAAAACCCACACGCAATATAGAGCGGTATACGCGTGCCCGGCACAAATCGAGCCGTGACGAGCGATAGCCCCAGGCGGTTCACCACCCGTTCTTTAGCGGCCATAACGCCTGGCTTGGCGGCCATGTTTCGTCCCCAGGCATGGGTGTGCCCCGCCCGGCCGAGCCAGTATTTCCATAGATCACTGGCGCTGAGGCCAACGAGCAGGGATGCGAACAAAAGCACCGTCTCCCCTGCCCCGGCAGCCGAAGCTGCCGCAGCGCTGATCACGGCTGTGTCTTCCTGGACAAAGGGCGCCAGGGCCACAAAAACGTAAATACCCCACGGATAGGCAACAAGGATATCGTTCAACCAGTTCATCTGACCTTGGATACCTATTTCCGAACGGCAGCGAAACTGGAACGTTCCGGAAATTTCGCGAGGTCAGACCCGCTCGATGATGATCGCAGGCGCCATGCCGCCGGCAGCGCACATGGTGACAAGGCCATAGCGCCCCCCGGAGCGCTCCAACTCATCAAGCGCTGTTCCGATGAGGATGGAACCGGTCGCCCCAATCGGGTGGCCGAGGGCCATGGCACCGCCATTGATGTTCACTTTGTCCCGATCGAGGCCGAGGTCGCGAATGAACTTCTCCGCGACGACGGAAAACGCCTCATTAATCTCATAAACATCAATATCGTCTGTCCCAAGTCCGGCTTTCTCCAGTACTTTCTTTGCGGCCGGCACAGGCGCGTTCAGCATCAAGGTGGGGCAATCCCCCATATTTGCCGTGGCAACAATGCGTCCGCGCGGGGTCCAGCCATTTTTCTCGACCGCAGCCTCCGATGCGAGCTCGCATCGGAGGCTGCGGTCGAGAAA
>JBCBAO010000155.1:0-6517 GCA_038532405.1 Pseudomonadota bacterium
GTTGCGAATGCCGCGCTCAACCCACTTACTGTGATAGTTCAAGTGCGCGAACGATGGCCGGTAGGAGTAGAACGCCAAGCAGTGTCGGGAAAACAAAAAGCGTGAGCGGCAAAGTGAGTTTTGCCGACAGGGCCAAAGCCTGTTCTTCGGCGGAAAGCATACGTTTCTTGCGCATATCGACGGAAAAAACACGCAAGGTTTGGCCAATACTCGTGCCCATTTCCTCAGCCTGGCGAAGCATGGTTGCGAGGGAATCGGCTTCATCCAAACCAACGCGCTGGGCGAAATTTTTCCAGGCGTCCTGGCGGCTGCGACCCGCGCGAAGCTCCAGGGCAATAATATTCAAGTGCATCGCAAGGTTTGGATAGCGATCCACCATTTCGGCCGCAACCCGCGTAACCGAAGCATCGATGCTCATACCAGCTTCGACGCAAGAGACTAGCAGGTCCATCATATCCGGAAATCCCTCGCGGTATTCCCGCTCCTGCTTTTTCGTCCGTGATGCGACATACATATCAGGAACCATGAGCCCGAGCACCGCAAGCGCGATACAGGCAAATGCCGGTGCCAGCTGTCCGTATTCTGAAATCTTTTTGATGAACGGCAGCAGGAATAGTTGCGGAACGCCGAGGGCACCAAGGCGAAACGCAAAATAGATCGATACCGCTCTGGGCCTTAAAAACCCGGCGCGCATGAGCTTAAACCTTATAGCGCTTAGCTGTTCAGGATTGCCGGGAGCCGCACGCCGTCCAATATCGACCATAATTTCGGAAACTGATTTGCGCGGGCTGGTCCGGCGTTCCGTAATCTCTCCGGGGCGACGTTTTTCAAGCCGTGCCATCAACCGTTCAGAGCGCCGCAAACCGCGCGCCACCATGACCAGGCTGGGGGTCATCAACATAACCACCAGGGCAGAAACACCGAAAATAAAAAGGTCGCTTTGGCTGATCATGTCCACTACCTAGATTTTGAACGCGATCATTTTGCGCATGATAAGGTTACCGATGAGCATCCAGACTCCAAAGCCCATAAGCCAGTACTGGACCACGGGCTTGTGAATAACCGAACCATAGAAGTCCTGGTTCATCAGATGGATCCCGATCCCGACAATAAACGGAGCCGCGGTTAAAATCAGCGCCGACATACGTCCCTCTGCGGAGGCTGCTTTAATCTTTAAACGGAGTGTCTGGCGATCCCGAATAGCGGACCCATTCAATTTAAGGAGCTCTGATAGGTTACCACCTGTTTTTTGCTGGAGGCGGATGGTTGCGGAAAACAAATCAACGTCCGCATTAAAGCTTCGCATCGCGAGCCGGCGCACAGCATCATTGAGGGATGACCCGTAGGCGACCTCATCCGCGAGCATTCCAAATTCGGTTCCGATAGGATCAGGCATTTCACGCCCAACAAGGCCAATCGCCGTTGGAACGGGGTGGCCAGCTTCCAAGCTACGAACGATGATCGACAATGCATCTGGCAATTGAGACGCAAGGCGTGCGCTGCGCTTTTTGCCGATATTGGAGAGAATAAAAACGGGTCCACCCGCAAAAATACCCGCCGTCAAGAGGAGCGCGGCAACCCAGTTCCCACTATAGGCGCCTACGAACCCACCAACGGATAGAGCGGCAATACCAGCCATCAAAGCCCATTTGACCGGCTCGAATTTAACCCCGGAGCGTGTGACGAGCTGATTAAACCACCTGGATGAAAGCGACATTTCACCAGCGTCATTCAACGCCCGTTCCCGACGAAGTTCTATGATGAGCTGTTGGACAGACCCTGCATTTTCGCGAGCCTTCAAACGACGATTCAGCTGTTTGTTCATTTGCGCCTGGCCGAATAGCCCAAACGCCCCTTGTACGAGTAAAAACCCAACGGCAAAGAACAGAACATAGGCCACAAACGGCCCGTCCGTTATAGCCTCAAGGGAGATACCGCCAAGCATGTCCTAGAACTCTCTTTGCGGGTCGAAAATATCCGATGGAATGTGAACACCGCGCCGCTGCATCTCCTCCAGAAAGCGCGGGCGCATACCGGTTGCGACAAATTTTCCGTGAACCTTGCCATTATCATCCGTATGGGTGCGTTCAAACTTGAAAATTTCCTGAAGCTGAATCACATCGCCTTCCATACCAACAATCTCGGCGACACTCATTACACGGCGGGAGCCATCGGAAAGACGCGCGGCCTGAACGATCAAATTAACGGCTGATGCAATCTGTCCACGGATGGCTTCTGCGGAAATCCGCATGCCACCCATAAGCACCATTTGCTCAAGCCGCGTTAAGGCATCGCGCGGATTGTTGGCGTGGATCGTGGCCATGGAGCCTTCATGGCCCGTATTCATGGCTTGCAGCATATCGAATGCTTCCTCGCCCCTCACCTCTCCAAGGAACACCCGGTCCGGCCGCATACGGAGCGCGTTTTTGACAAGCTCGCGTTGGCGGATCTCGCCCTTACCTTCCAGGTTCGGCGGGCGTGTTTCCATGCGCGCCACATGGGGTTGCTGCAGTTGAAGCTCAGCGGCGTCCTCGATCGTAATAATGCGTTCCTTGTGGGAAATGGCTGAAGACAGCGCATTCAAGAGCGTTGTCTTCCCAGATCCGGTACCGCCAGAGATCACAGTCGACGCCCGGCATTTCACTGCTCCGACAACAAATTCAAGCATCGGCATGGGCAAGGCACCGAACTCGGCGAGTTTCTCCACCGTAAGCGGCTTTTTGGAAAATTTCCGTATGGAAACGAGTGGCCCGTCAATCCCAATCGGGCTGATGGCAGCATTGACCCGGCTTCCGTCAAGGAGGCGCGCATCGACCAGTGGCTGGCTCTCGTCAACACGCCGACCAACGGCCGAGACAATCCGGTTGATAATTCTCAGCAAGTGATCATTGTCGGCAAAGCGAACGGTGGAAAGCTCCAACTCGCCGCCGCGCTCAATATAGACCTGCTCACAACCATTTATAAGAATATCGGAAATGCTCTGATCGGCGAGCAAGGGCTCTATTGGCCCAAGTCCTGTCATCTCATCGAACACGGCATCGGCAAACGAGCCGATTTCGGTCGAAGACATCGCCATGCCTTCTTCCCGGACGATATCCATCACAATGGCACGAACCTGACGTTTCAGGTCAACATCGCCGAGTTTTTCCAGCGAAGACAGATCAAGCTCGTCGATAAGCCGGTTGTGCACGCGGATCTTCGCATCGAGCAGTGACTGCGCATGGCGAGCAGCCGGCTTTACCTCCGATTGCTCCGGTGGCGGTGTGGCATCATTCGCGGCAGCTTTGGCAATATTGACTGGCTGCTGCGCCGGCACGGGGGCGGACTGGCTGAAGCGGCCCATTAGCGACGCATCCGTTTCGAGCCGGTCTCAGTCAGTGCAGGATCAATCAGCTTCAAGAGCGTCATGACATCTTTGACCATTTTGCTCTTCGGTTTCACGCTTTGGATCGGCATGCCGAGATTGACGGCCGCCCGCGCAGATTTCCAATCGGACCGGATGACAGCGCCGATCTCTCGTTCAATTGCCTTACTGGCACGGGAAACGGAAAATTCGGTTTTCGAATCCGACATGCGGTTCAGGACCAGCCGAGACACCGTCTCATCTGGTCTAAGCGCGTCCACTTCGCGCGTCATATCGGCCGCCGCGTGGAGACTGGGAACTGTAAATTCACTTACAACCAGAACTTCATCGACACCGGACAATATCGGCTTTGACCAGGCTTGGCGGGTGCGTGGCATGTCGACAATCACATGGCTGTAAACGGCACAAACGGTATCGAGGAGACGTAGAATGAGGTCCGCGCCCGCAATATCGTGAATATCCGGATTACGTGGGGCCGATATCAGTGTGACGCCGGTCTCATGCTCCCAGGCATATGCTCCAAGCAAAGTCGGATCGAGGCGTTCTGGAGCATCCGACAAGCCAATCAAATCGAGCTTCGGCGAGCCCTCAAGGTAGGAGGCAAGCATGCCATCTGCCAGGTTGAGATCAACCAAGCATACAGTGTTTTCAGGGTCCCTGCTGGCAGTCGCACAGGCAAGTTCTATCGCAAGCGTGGTCGCGCCAGCACCACCGACCGCACCGGCAACGACCCAGCACAAATTGCGCCGCGTCGGGCCATCCGGCGCGATTTCCATCAGCCGCGCCGCTGCTTTAACGATATCACCAGGGGCAGCGCCCGCTGCAGCAAGATCAGACGCCTGGAGCCGAAGCATCGCCCGGACGGCCTGTGCCGGCAAAGCGTCGCCAATTGCCAGTACCTTTGTCTCCGGCGCTGTCTTTACAATATGTTCCAATAATTCGTTGGCACCAGGTTGCCCAAGTTCAATAAGAACGAGATCAACCGATGTATCGAGCACAAGTTCATTCACCGATTGCCCGGTCAAATCCACGGACTGGGCGAATGCAGCTTGCAGATCGCTCAATCTCTGCGGAGCCACCAAGAGCGCAGGCATAATTTGAGATGCCGCCGGCACCATCTGTTTCGGCAACGCACTCATGGCCGTCCTCCCATTATAAAATCAAACTGACCCATCGACCCAACCTATTCGTCGACTTCGCTCGAAATACCGCTCGCCGAAACATCGCTCAGCTCTGCTGTTTCACCAGAGTTCAGACGGGCAATGGCAGAGACCGCTCGCACGCCAGACTGACCGGTCAAACCCCGCGAATTTGGAACATCAACAGGACGAATAGACTGCGCCGCGATGTTATGGTCCGTGGCTCCGCCAAGCAGCCTGACTTTCTGGAAATCATGATCCAAACCATTTGCAGAGCAGGCGGAAAGACCAAGCACAGCGATACAGATCAGGCCTGTGGAAAAAAGGGAATTACGCATCTTACAAGCTCCGATCAGAATTGATTTTTCTCATGTAGGTCAACGGTCTGGTCGAGCAGGAAGAACTCGCCCTCCCCTGGTTCGTCGAATGCGTCGAGCGGCGTGACGAGGTCGGCAACCGACGCAGCTGGCTGAACCAGGCGCGGCGTAATGATAATGACCAATTCCGTTTCGTTCCGCGTGAAGCGTTTAGAGCTGAAGAGAGCTCCTAGAACAGGTACGCTGGAGAGCCAAGGCGTCTGCGCGGCATCATTCGAATATGTATCCTGCAACAGCCCGGCAACGGCGAAGGATTGCCCGTCACGAAGCTCTACAGTGGTATCGGCCCGGCGAACTTTCAGACCCGGGATTTCAATTCCGCCAAGGCTGATCGCGCTTTGCAGATCAAGGGCCGAAACTTCCGGGCGGACCCTCAAATTGATCATGTCTTCACCAAGGACAGTTGGTGAGAAAGCAAGGCTTATCCCAAACTCGCGAAATTCAATCGTCACGACATTGTTCGCCTGGCCGACCGGAATCGGAAACTCACCACCGGCAAGGAAACTGGCTGTATCTCCAGAGAGGGCAACCAGATTAGGCCGGGCAAGCGTTCTGAGAACGCCCTTCTCTTCAAGGGCATTGAGCGTAAAATCAACGGTCGTCGGTCCAAAGCCATGGGTGGCAACAACGGCTGCGCGGCCGATAAGACCGGAGATCAAATCCCCATCGGAGAAGAATGAAAACTCGCCATCTTGACCGCCGCTCGCGCCGGCACCGAACTCACGGACCAAATCGCGGGACACTTCAACAAAACGCACTTCCAGAAGAACCTGCTGAGCTTGCTGAACGGCAAGTCCGTTCGCAACGCCGCCGGGAACATGACGTTCGGCAAGTTCCACGGCCGTTGCCGCGGCACCGGCTGTCGTAATATCTCCGGAAATGAAGACACCGTCATAAACAGGCAGAACTTCAAAATTTTCATTTGGCAGCAGCGTATTCAGATCAGCACGCAACGCATCCAGGCCCAATTGAACGTTGACCTGGATCAAATCGATTACCCCGCCGGCACCATCATAAATCAGAACCGTCGTCCAGCCGGGCGCTTTGCCGCGGACAAAGAAAGAGCGGTTGCTGGTTGCCGTAACGCTTGCAATCTCAGGATCAGCGACAGCAATCGTTGCGAAAGATGTTTCAACTTCGATCGCAGTGGACCGGCCACGGTTGACCGTCAAAACCGGGGCATTCTTATCGGCCGTCAACTCCGTCCATGCATGGGCTGGCGACAAGACCGGTCCAAAAGCAGCAGGAACGAGAATGAGCGCGGCGAACATCGCAATAAGTTTGGCATAGCGAACCATCATCATGCTCCTAATTAGCTTTGGATCTGGCAACGGGGGCCGAGACCGTTTGTTCTTCATCCCCTTCAATCACCCGTACGGATGCAAATGAGGGGCGCGGCGCGGGGGCCGGACGCCGGGCGCGTCTCACGACCGGCACGACTGCGAGGCTCGGTTCATTTTTCGGGCGCAAGGCAAGCCCCAGATTGCCCTGGTCCATGGCACCTCGAATAATGCGCGCCTGCGATGGGCTGACCTGCAATGTCACGGTCCGCGCGAGGGACGTTCCTTCAAGGTCAGGGGCAAAATTTTGGTCAACCGCGAGAACGCGGATGTCCTGCATCAATGTCTCGGGCCGAT
>JBCBAO010000156.1:0-6513 GCA_038532405.1 Pseudomonadota bacterium
ATGATCGAAATGCCAAAAGCGATTCTTAATATCCAAGACATCGCAGAAGCTGTTGGGCGAACTCGATTAAATGCCTTTGTCATGGGCACAAACGACTTGGCAAAAGAGTATCGCGCGACCCCAACGCCCGATCGTCTGGCCTTTCAAACGGCCCTTGGCATGACGCTTTCAGCGGCCCGTGCCTATGATCTGACGGCGATCGATGGCGTGTTCAACGATATCCAAAACGCCGATGGCCTCCGCTCGGAGTGCGAACAGGGGCGCATACTCGGGTTTGATGGAAAAACGCTCATCCATCCAGGTCAGTTAGATATTACCAATGACGTCTTCTCCCCAGCGGCTGAGGATGTCGCCCAAGCCAAGGACATTATTGCCGCTTTCGCGCTCACTGAAAACGCCGGCAAGGGCGTCATCAAAGTCAACGGCAAGATGACTGAACTTCTCCACCTGGAAGAGGCAAAAAGGATTGTCGGGGTCGCTTCGGCAATTGCAGCCATGGCCACGCAATCGTGAGCCAGACCGCATTGCCGACGGGACATTCGAAGATATAGATCTAAATGCGGTAAGATCTGGAGGGACTCCCAATATGAGAGCGCGCTTTATTGGCTTGGCGGCTTTGAGCCTGATCGTTGCATGTGGAGAGAGAAGCGTTGATCTGCCAGCTCCCGTTCCGGACACGGCGACCACGCGTATGCTCGAGCAGGGCGCACTCATCGGCTTTAGCCATCAACAGAATGCAGCCCATGTGTGGCGGTCTATTCCTTATGCAGCTCCGCCAGTGGGTGATTTGCGCTGGCGCGCGCCGCGGCAAGCCTCTGGTTGGGACGGGACACGCGAAGCGCTTGATCATGCGCCTTGGTGCACGCAGGTTCGCGGACGCCTCGATGATGGATCAAATGCCGCTGGAATTCCGCTTGGCTCGATCATGGGTCAGGAGGATTGTCTCTATCTGAATATTTACGCGCCGAAGATGGACGCAGAGGCCGCCGCCGCAACAGACTTGCCGGTGATGATGTGGATCCACGGCGGATCGAATGTTTGGGGCCGTGCTGAACAATATGATCCATCGGCTTTTGCTGCGCAGGAAAATGTTGTCGTCGCCGTGATGCAATATCGCCTTGGTCCCCTCGGCTGGTTTGCCCATGAGAGCCTTCGGCAGAGCGCGGAAACTGAAAACGATGAGAGCGCAAATTTCGCGATTTTAGACCAAATTGCAGCGCTGGATTGGCTGGCAGGCAACATAGCTACCTTCGGAGGAAACCCTGAAAATATAACAATTTTCGGCGAGAGTGCTGGAGGACACGACGTCGCCGCCCTCTTAAGCTCGCCCAAAGCGGCGGGCAAGTTTCACAAAGCGATCATACAGTCCGGTAGCTTCGCTTCGGCCAGCTTGGAAGACGCTGAAACCGGCGGCCCTATGGCAGGCCAAGCCATCGCGACAAAACTCCTTGGCGAAGAGGTGACGGCGCAAGCCCTTCGCACTGTGCCCATTGCTGACCTTTATGCAGCCTATGGCGATAATCTCGATACCGAAGAGTGGGAACCGCCCCGGATCATTGAGGATGGGATTGTACTGCCCGAAGGCGACATGCTGGACGCATTTGCGAGCCCGGACACGTTCAATGCCGTCCCGATTATGACGGGAACAAACAAAGACGAAACCAAGCTTTTCAATATACTCGACGACCGGCTTGTCAGATGGCGCTTCGGGCGCATCCCGCGAGCACGTAACCTGAATGTCTATAATGCGGTGGCGGAGTATCAGAGCCGAATGTGGCGTGTAAGCGCCGTCGATCGGCCCTCTAACCTGATGCACTCTGGCGGACACGGCGAAATCTATACCTACAGATTTGATTGGGACGAGGCTGGCAAAGCCTTCGGGGCAGACTTCGCCGAGCTCTTCGGAGCGGCCCATGGCCTCGAAATCCCTTTCGTTTTTGGCCAGTACCGCTTCCTTGGAGACGCTGACAAATGGGTCTTTACCGAAGAGAATGCCGCAGGACGGCTCGCACTCTCCTCGGCCATGATGGGATACTGGGGGGAGTTCGCGAGGACCGGTGCTCCCGGCGATGGCGGCCAAGGCCTTCCAATCTGGACAAGCTGGTCCACCGATTCCGCCACCCCCAACATCATGATCCTGGACAGTCCAGCCAGCGGTGGCCCTGCACTTGTTGCCGACCAAGAAAGTGCAGAGCGTGTTGCCAAGGACCTGTTTAACGATCCTCGCTTGGCCGATGACACTTTGACCTGCCAAGTCTACGCTGCCACGGCATATTGGAACCCAGATCTCGCGGAATTTGATACGGGCGGGTGCACGGCTACCCAGGCCATAGGAACGGAAGAAGACTGATATGAGCTATGTACTTATTCACAATCCAGGCTGCGGCTCTTCAAAGAAGGGGCTGCAATTGCTCCAGGAGAACGGCGTTGAACCCGAAATCCGGAAATATGCGACGGCGGGCGGTAAATTGAGCGTCGAAGAATTAAAAGAGATCGCACGCAAAATGGGCAATGTCAGTCCGCGCGTCTTCTTGCGGGTGAAAGATGCTGAAAAAGCAGGCCTGGCGGAAACGGCATCCGATGAAGATGTGTTCGAAGCGATGGCGGAAAACGCAAAGCTCATCCAGCGGCCGATCGGCATAAATGGGGACAAGGCAATCCTTGGCCGGCCAAATGCAAGCCTTTTGGAAATCCTGTAATTCTCCAGCGAACCGATCAAATTTCATCGGTTTGCCAAGGATCGATTTAAGCCTACCCTGATAATTTCGTGGCGAATTGGAGTTATTCGCCATGATTGTGCTGTTTATTGCCGGTCTCTTTCTTATCGTTTCCGCCTTTTTCTTTTTTGGCGTGCCCTTGATCGTGCTCGGCCCAAAATACGTTTTGCAATGCATGGCAAGTGCGCCGGAGGCCAAATTCATGGCTGGATCACTTGCCACGATTGCCATCGCGCTCGTACTTGCACCATTTATGGCTGACCCCTTGATTTCCGTGGGGGAGATCGGGGAAATGACGGTCGAAAATTTCCATCGCCTGAACTGGAACGCATAGTCTACCAGTCGGGCCGCGCGACGCGAAAGGCCCGCAACATGAAATCAAATCCCGGGCACTTCTTCGAAGACTTCCATGTCGGAATGGAACTGGTCCACGCCACGCCGCTAACTGTAAGCGAAGGCGATATCTCGCTCTACCGAGCCCTTACCGGTAGCCGCCACGCCATATATTCCGCCGACACATTCGCCAAGGCCAATGGGTTCGACCGCTTGCCGGTGGACCCATTGCTGGCATTTCACATTGTGTTTGGCAAAACAGTTCCGGACATTTCGCTGAATGCGGTTGCCAATCTTGGCTATGCTGAAGGACGCTTCCCGATTGGCGTTTACCCAGGCGACACCCTACGCGCCGTGTCCGAAGTTATTGGCGTGAAACAGAATTCAAGCGGCAAAACCGGCGTCGTTTGGGTCAAAACGCGCGGGTTCAATCAAAAAGATGAGCAAGTCCTATCATATGTCCGCTGGGTTATGGTTCACAAGAGGGAGCCGAGCTCACCAGCACCGGAAACAGTAACCCCGGAGCTTCAATCCGCTGTCTCACCGGAGGATTTTGAGGTGAGTTGGTCCTATGCGAATTGGGACAATACGCTGGCTGGATCACCCTATCGGTTCGATGATTATTCGGTTGGTGAGAAAATCGACCACGTCGACGGCATGACCGTGGAAGAAGCCGAGCACCAAATCGCCACGCGGCTTTATCAAAACACCGCCAAAGTTCACTTCGATGCCCATGCCCAGAAAGACAGCCGGTTTGGCAAAAGGCTGATCTATGGCGGCGTCGTGATCTCCATCGCACGGGCGCTCAGCTTCAACGGACTTGCCAACGCAGCAGAGCTCATTGGCATTAATGCAGGGACGCATGCCGGGCCACTCTTTGCCGGGGATACCGTCTATGCTTGGTCGGAAGTGTTGGACAAAGCTGCACTTTCAGACACCGTAGGTGCCCTGCGTCTCCGCCTCGTCGCCACCAAGAACAAAGCCTGTGCGGAATTTCCGTTTCGCGATACCGAGACAGGGGCTTATGATCCGAGTGTTCTGCTTGATTTCGACTATTGGGCCGCGATACCCCGCTAGGTATGAGCCTGACCTCACCCTTTGACGGCCTCACGGCCATCGTTCTTGCCCTTGCAGTTATCCTATCGGCGATCGTGTCCCTCGCGACGGCTGCTGCCCGCCGACAATCGGTCGCCGATGGCAAGGCAACAGTGCAGGATCTTTGCGAGTTGACGGGCATTCTCGACCCAAAGGAACTGCAGGATGTGTTCGGCCCGCCGGATATCGGCCGGGTTTGGCGGAATGTCTCGCTGGATCAAGTCCTTGCCGAACGCCGCCCGCTTGGACAGCTGATCAGCGGCGAGACCGTCGACTGGCTCTGCATGGCTGTCGCAGTTCTGTCATTTCTAACGGATAATTGGATCATCGGGCTCAGCCTCGCCCTCGCCGTTGGCGCGCAAACAACGGGATGGGTGCTTTCGGCAAGATTGCCAAAATAAGGCGTAGACGGGGGAGACAGGAATGTTCGTTCGGAAATTGGTGGCCGAAGCCCTCGGCACGGCGCTTCTCGTCGCAACGGTTATTGGCTCCGGCATCATGGCTGAAACACTAACGACTGATACGGCCATGGCGCTTTGGGCCAACACGGCGGCAACAGGGGCAATCCTCGTCGTCTTAATCCTCATTTTCGGGCCAATTTCAGGGGCGCACTTTAATCCTGCTGTTACGCTGTCCTTTCGTATTCGGGGGGACATTGGAAACGGGGCAGCCCTCGCCTTCATGTGCGTCCAGATGATTGGCGGGCTGGCCGGCATGGTCCTTGCGCACATGATGTTCGAAACGGCCCCCATGCAGCTGTCTGAGACGGTTCGCGGCGGAGCGGGCCAGTGGATTTCAGAAGCCGCCGCGACATTTGCCTTGATTGCAGCCATTCTCGGCTGCGTTCGTTTTAAACCCGACGCCGTACCCTACGCGGTTGGGCTGGTTATTACGGCTGGCTACTGGTGGACGGCGTCGACGAGCTTTGCAAACCCTGCCGTGACCTTTGCAAGAGTTTTCACCGATACGTTTTCCGGTATTCACCCGGCCGACGCCCCCGCTTTTGTGGGGATACAACTCGCAACTGCGGCGATTTCAACACCTTTCTTGATTTGGCTTTTCGATACGCAGCATTCGGACTAGAACCCGTACCATGAAATTCTGGAAGATGAACGGCGCGGGCAATGCCTTCATGATATTCGACGCACGGGAGACGCCATTTGCGCCCACAGCGGAGGATATCCGGACCATCGCAGCCGACACGAGAAGCGACCAAATCATCGCATTGGAGCGCGCTGTCAGCCGCGATGTGTTCATGCGGATCTGGAATGCGTCAGGGGATGAGGTGTCCGCATGTGGCAATGTTTCGCGCTGTGTCGGTGAAATCCTCCTTGAGGAAACCGGTAAAGACCAGGTGACCATTCAAACCGCAGCAGATATTTTAAAAGCGTTCCGAGCCGAAGATGGGCTGATTACCGTCGATATGGGCTCCCCCCTGCTCGGCTGGGAAGACATTCCCTTGTCCGAAGCCATGGATGTGCGCGGGGTTGATGTGAAGATCGGACCAATGGAAGCGCCGATTCTGTCGCGGCCGGCGGTGGTCTCCATGGGCAACCCCCATGCGGTCTTCTTCGTTGACGACATAGACGCGTACGACATCCCGCAAATTGGTCCCCTGGTGGAATGGCACCCGCTATTTCCAGAAGGTGTAAATGTCGGGTTCGCGCAAGTCATTGACCGCCAGACCATTCGTCTTCGGGTCTGGGAACGGGGCGCGGGGCTCACGCTTGCTTGCGGAACAGGAGCCTGCGCAGCCCTTGTGTGTGCGGCGCGCGCTGGACGAACGGGTCGCACCGCAAGGCTCATCCTTGATGGTGGTGAGTTAACCATCGACTGGCGCGAAGATACGGACAGAGTCATGATGACCGGACCGGTAGAATTAGAGAAAACCGGGCAGCTTTAGGTCCCTGATTGCGGGGGAGTTTGTCCATTCGCAGCCTTCCATTCCATGGCCATATGCACCCGTCGCTCTACGGATGGATGGGTGTAGAAAAGTGCTTCCTGCAAAGGGTGTGGCCGCGGGTCGCGGTACTCGGCGGTCTTGACGAGCGCCGATGCCAAGGCATCCGGCAAATTCACGGTTTCTAGGGAATACCGGTCAGCTTCGGTTTCCCCCATGCGCACAACAGCATTTTGGACCGGTTGCGCGAGCGTGCTGAAAAACCCGAGGACAAAAATCAAAACAGGCAGTGAGGACGGATCAGCAATATTGCCGCTGGCCCCGAAAAACCGCGCGACGGGCGCAAATATCAAATCGGAAACAAAGAACAGGACGATTGCGAGGCCCGAGAGGGTCACCACGATGCGCCAGATATGGCCGAGCACATAGTGGCCAATCTCGTGGCCGGTCACGGCTTTCACCTCATCA
>JBCBAO010000157.1:0-6473 GCA_038532405.1 Pseudomonadota bacterium
CCACACCAAGCGCCGCCCGGCGCAATGCAAACGGGTCCTTGCTCCCGGTCGGTTTCTCATCAATCGCCCAGAAGCCTATAAGCGTGTCGAGCTTATCGGCGAGAGCCACGGCGATGGAGACAGGTGCCGTGGGTACGGGGTTGGAGGGGCCCTGCGGCTGGTAGTGGTCGCGGATAGCATCGGCGACCGCCGCATCCTCGCCGGCCTCCAAAGCATAATAGCGGCCCATCACGCCCTGGAGTTCCGGAAATTCATAGACCATTTCGGAAACGAGATCCGCTTTGCAGAGGCGCGCGGCCCGCTCGGCAAGCTCCGGATCGGCCCCGACATTTGGCGCAAGCTCCCGGGCGAGGGCCGCGACGCGCTCCACCTTGTCGGCGACACTGCCAAGCTCCTTCTTGAAGTCGATCTTGGCAAGCTTTGGGGCCATGGCCTCAAGGCCTGTCTGGCGGTCATTCTCATAGAAAAAGCGCGCATCTTCCAGGCGGGCGGAGAGGACCTTGGCATTGCCCGCCGCAATCTTGGCACCGCCATCGGCCGCTTCAATATTGGCGACGGTGACGAAGTTTGGCGCTAGGGCACCGGTTTTCGGGTCCCGCACAGCGAAATATTTCTGGTGGGTCCGCATGGAAAGGCGGACGACTTCGGCTGGCAAATCCAGGAAGGCGGGATCCATCGCGCCAAGCACCGGCACCGGCCACTCAGCCAGCCCCGTCACTTCTTCCAGCAAACCTTCATCGGACACGAGTTCGAGGCCGGCTTCGGAGCAAAGTTTGGCACCCTGTTCGGCGATCAAGGCCTTTCGATCCTCCCGCTTTAAGCGGACATGGCCGGCACCTTCGAGTTGAGCCTGGTAATCGGCCCAGCCCGTAACGGTGAACGGGCCCCGGCCATGAACCCGGTGGCCCTCGGTCTTATTGGTGAAACTCAGCCCCTCAAAAATATGCTCAACTGTCTTGCCATCGAACACACAAACGATGCGCTGCAATGGGCGCACCCAGCGGACGTCTCCATTGCCCCAGCGCATGGATTTCGGCCAATGAAAATTGAAGATCAGCTCGGTGACGGCATTTACGACAATATCCGTCGTCGCCCGGCCAGGCGTTTCGATCACAGCGACGTAGAAATCGCCCTTTTTGGGATCAGAACGAATTTCAGCGTCGTCTATCGTCGATAGCCCTGCGCCGCGCATGAATCCCGCTACGGCTTTTTCGGGTGCACCGACCTTTGGGCCCTTACGCTCCTCGCGCACGTCGGCAGATTTTTCCGGCACGCCATTGACCACAACCGTCAGCCGGCGCGGGCCAGAACAGGTGAACAGACTGTGAAAGCTGAGGCCATGTTCTTTGAGCTTTTCGCCCATCGCTTTGCCGAGATCTGCCTCAGCCTTTTTCTGCATCCGCGCGGGAATTTCTTCTGAGAAGAGTTCAAGGAGCAGTTCGGGCATAACGGGCAGTATCGCGCTGATGATATTTATGTGTGGTGCTGGGCGTGGCTTAGAGGGTCTCACCGGCGCGTCAAGCCTGGAAGCTGAGAGTTCGCCCCGTATTGGCGGGTTATCCGACGGACTTTGGCCACTTCACATCGGGCGTGATCGATTGTGTTGCCCGCCTCGACTTGACAATTTTAGGGGTTTGGATGCCTGCAGCTATCCACATATCGCTGCCATGACACAGCGCATTCTTAAATCTCTCCTGATCGCCGCAGCGTTGACTGCGTCCACAGGAATCGCCGCAAGCCCAGCCGTCGCCGACGTCGTGGTCAAGAAACCCCACATCACCATCGGTCCAGGCGGCTTTGGTGTGGAACGCCCTGGCGTAGGAGCACAGACCCATGGCTTCGGGGCACGGCATAGAAACTCCGGTCTTAAAAAGCAGCGGATCGTCTCACGCTCCCTTAAGATTGATGCTGCACGAACCTGCTCCTACAAACTACGCGCAGACGCTGCCGCCTATGGCTATAAGGGCGTTGAACTGATCGACACCGATATTGAGCAGCTCGGCCGAGCAAAATTTGCGATCCACGCCAAAGCAAAACTGTTTGATGGCTATAGCTATCAGATCGACGGGTATGAATGCCTGGTTGACCATGGCGAGGTGATCACGACGAGTGATCTTGCCCCAGCAAAAGTACATGACACCGTCATCGGCGGCGGGTTCTTCAACTTTAATTAAGAGGCCAAGTCAGGATTGGCCAAAATTGCGCACGTCCCCCGCTTAAAATCGAATATGCGGGGGGCGGATATCAGGGCATCGCAATGCGACAAGCGCTAGTCGAGGCTGCTATGCGAGCCATCGCAAAGCGGTCCATTGTTGCTGTGTTTGCATGCGCAAAAGAACACCGTACCGGATTTCGGCGCTTCCCATCCCTGGGGCGCAAATTCGGTATCTTTGTGCGATCCGTCGCAAAAGGGTTGCTTCAAGGAATGCCCACATGTGCACCACCAATAAAGCTTGCCTTCTTCGACCTCCACGGGGATCGGTGCGCGCCCTGCAATTTTAGCTGTTTCGCCCATGTCAGATAACCTCCGGTGTCGCGACAGACTTATTGCTCGCAATATTGTCGCCGGTGTTCAAGGTCCCGGCGCACTCGATCATCAAAATCTTACATTCACCATCCACCGAGGCGGGGCGATGTGAAACGCCCTTCGGAACAATAATGATCTGGCCTGCCTCAACGCGCTCTGTCCGGTCTTCGAATTCCATATCCATGGTCCCCTCAACAACCAGGAACATTTCATCCTCATCGGTATGGGCATGCCAGTCAAAAACGCCATCAATTCGAGCGATCTTGATGTGCATATTGTCGACCTGGCCAATAATCTTAGGCGTCCATGTCTCCGCGAAAAGCGCAAATTTAGCGGCGAGATCGATGGGGTGCATACCTAAAACTATCCGCGACCGCTCAGGCTTTTTTCGTCCTGATCGGCCGCCTGCGTTGCCCATAACTCGGCAGCACCGCGCGCAAGATCCCGCACGCGCCCAATAAAAGCTTGGCGTTCCGTTGGTGAGATCGCACCGCGGGCGTCAATAAGATTGAAAGCGTGGCTCGCTTTCAGCGCAAAATCATAGGCTGGTAGCGGCAAACCTGCATCGCGCAACATAACGGACTGTTTTTCGTAGCCCTCAAACCAGGCGTGGAGCATATCCACATCGGCATATTCGAAATTTAGCCCGGACTGTTGTTTTTCATTTTCCTTGAACACATCCGCATAGGTCAAAGGGTTCGCGCTCTTAGGATGATTGAATGGCAAGTCAAAAATGGAATCCTTGCCGAGCACGTACATGGCGAGGCGTTCAAGGCCATAGGTCAGCTCACCAGAGACAGGACGGACATCAAGCCCACCAACCTGCTGAAAATAGGTATATTGGGAGACCTCCATCCCGTCGCACCAGACTTCCCAACCGAGGCCCCAGGCCCCAACCGTCGGGTTCTCCCAGTCGTCTTCAACGAAACGAATATCATGCAGGGCCGGGTCAATTCCGATGGCGTAAAGGCTCTCAAGATAGAGATCCTGCAGGTTGGCGGGGTTTGGCTTCAATATGACTTGATATTGATAGTAATGCCCGAGGCGATTTGGATTCTCGCCATACCGCGCGTCAGCGGGGCGGCGGCAAGGCTGTACATAGGCAGCATTCCAGTGCTCGGGGCCCAATGCGCGCAAAACCGTAGCTGGATGGAGCGTACCGGCACCAACTTCCATGTCGTAGGGCTGGAGAATGACACAGCCCATCGCTGACCAATAATTCTGAAGGGTCAGTATTATATCCTGAAAACAGGTCGGCTTTTCGGCTGGCGTATCGAATGGCATGGGACTAATCTCGGATCTCGGCGATGGCCTGTCTGCTAACCTCGACCGTTCATTTGCGCAAGCCAAAGCGCCGATGCTGCCTATGATCCCGGATCAGTCGATCCGCCTCATAGTGAACGAGGCGCTGCTCCAGCTTTGCGGTTTCACTCACCATTGGCAGTTTTGAACTTGCTCCAAAGGGAAGCGTAAGAAGGCGTGTCAGCCAGCCAAGTTTCCAGGGCGTAAGTCTGCCGAAGCGCGTCTCACGCCGACGAGATTTAGACCAGTCCGAGCGAAAAAGTTGAACCTGCCAAGCGAGGAGCGGCAAACCGACATAGAAAAAGAGTTCCCACATGGGGATGACATTGGGTGCTTAACCATACACCTCAAGTGTAGCGTATCTAGTGATCCAAACTCCGGCCTTTTCCCCCGAAAACACTACGGTAAATCTTGGGGTGGCCGAAAGCACCTATCGCAACACCGACAATGGCACCTGTGATCAGGAGAAATCCAAGCATTTGCACGAAACTCTTTTTGCTCATTCATTATCGTTAATGGTCAGGTGGGAGACAGTAAACACTATTCAAGGGTGCGAACCCTAAAAATTAGTCCCAGTTGATTTTCTGTCCGCGCTTTACCGCTTGCATCGCATCGGAGAACGCGTCGGCCCCTTCTGCATCCCGCACAAAAAGCGGCGCCAGCAGGCGGACGCGCCCTCTCCGCAGGCCCTTACGGCCCCGGATCAGAACCCTATTTGCCTCCGCCCCGGGAAACGGAGCAATAGGCAGCACAACGATCTCCCCCACCCACCTATCAAGGCCGCTTAGCAGCCGGGCAAGCTCGGCAGATCGATGGATGAGCACGATAGGGGCTCTGGGTTTTACAGCGAAGATCATGGCTTTAAGCCATGTCTCCAGATCGATTGTTTCGATATAGGCATGCGCGCGGCCTAAGCCCGGCTGCTTTATCTTGTTGGGCTCAAAATAGGGAGGATTTGAAAAGGCACAGTCATAGGTATTCTCGCGGGTTTTCACCCAGTTGGAGACTTCGCCGGGCTCAACGGTAATACGGTCGGAAAAATGGTTCGCCGTAACTCCACGACGGGCGAGGTCAACCATTTCGGGCTCCAACTCAACGCCATCGAAATGGATATGCGAAAGTCGCCAGGCCGCGGGCAAAAGTGCACCGCCGCAGCCCGCCCCCACGTCCAAATAGCGCGCCTGCGCTCGGTCCGGCAGGGAAGAGGCAAGGAGAAGGGAATCGGTCCCGACGCGAAAACCTTTTTTCGGCTGGAAGATCACAATTTCGCCAGCAAGCAACCTGTCTTCCGTTGCGTGATCACTGCTCATACGGCCCCGCTTGCACCATCAGAAGACAGCTCTCGAAGGAGCCATTTTGCACGCTCAACGAGATCAGAATGGACCATTAAACGGCGGGGAAAAGCACCGATTCCCCCTTCCATGGCCGAGATAAACTGGTCCGCAACGAAGTAATCAACACCGTCTTCATCCAGCAAATGACAAGCAAAAGACAGCTTGACCGGATCGGTTGTTCGCAACACTTCTTCCATGAAACTGATTTTACACCTCGGATGCGGCACCGGGCCGCGCTACGTTGACCTTGTTTTCACGCTACCTGTAAAGGACGTAAGTGCAGAATTGCTAGAGGATGATCTCCGCGTGCCGCCAACCGCCCAAACAGCTGAAAGCCACGAAACCGCCAATCTGATCGACCAGATGCAGGCCTTGCTGGAAGACGACCTCGTGGAAGTAGAAGCAATCCTCAAAACTGAAGCCGCAAGCCCCATATCCATCATTCCGGACCTTTCGGGCTATATCGTTGCAGCTGGAGGTAAACGCTTGCGCCCCATGGTCACGCTCGCCGCGGCCCATGCAGCTGGTGGGGCAACAAAAGCCACGCATGCGCTCTCGGCAGCTGTTGAATTTATTCATACGGCGACGCTTCTCCACGATGATGTTGTTGACGAAAGCGACCTCAGACGCGGAAAACCCGCGGCAAAATCGGTTTGGGGAAATTCAGCATCGATCTTGGTGGGAGATTTCTTGTTCGCCCGTGCTTTCACACTCATGGTGCGAACCGGCAGTCTCGACATTCTCGGCATACTCTCCCATGCATCAACGGTTATTGCAGAAGGCGAAGTCCACCAGCTTGCCGCCCAGGGCAACCCGGATTTGCCGACTGAACAATATCTGATGATTATAGAGGCAAAGACCGCCGCGCTGTTCGAAGCTTCAGCCCAGGCAGGGGCTTTATCGGCTGGCGGCGGTGAATATGCCGATGCTCTGGCGCTCTATGGGAAAAATCTTGGCCTTGCCTTTCAGATTGTAGACGACGCCCTGGACTATGGCGGAACAACCTCGGCAATCGGCAAATCCGTAGGTGATGACTTCCGCGAAGGCAAGGTAACCCTGCCCGTTGTCATAGCTCGCCGCCGTGGGTCCGAGGAAGATCGTGGTTTTTGGAACCGTGCTTTAAACATGGACACCCAACGTCCAGACGATCTTGCCCATGCCATACACTTGATCCGTTCAACCGGTGCAGCAGAAGCAAGCTTGGCCGAAGCCCAGGCCTATGCAGGGCTCGCGAAAACGTCGCTTATTGGATTGCCAGAAAGCCCCTATCGAAAAGTTCTAAGCGATCTGGCAGATTTTTGCGTCAATCG
>JBCBAO010000158.1:0-6445 GCA_038532405.1 Pseudomonadota bacterium
GTTGTGGCAAGGCTGATAGCAGAACACGGCCCTGCCCGCGTTCGGGACCTTCTAACCCTTGGCGTGCCGTTTGATCGAACGCCGGAGGGCGCGCTCGCCCTATCCCTGGAGGCTGCCCACTCCATACCGCGTGTGGCCCGGGTGGCTGGGGACCTTGCTGGCAAGGCAATTATGGACGCCCTAACCGTGGCTGCCCGGCAAACACCATCCATAACCCTTTTGGAAACCGCCAAAGCCGTGGGATTGCTACAGGATGACAATGGCCGCATCGCTGGTGTCGCTTTGAAGCTGGCGAATGGCGAAACCCGCACCCTTACAGCAAGGGAAACAGTGCTTTGTACGGGCGGGTCGGGTGGGCTCTATAAGGTGACAACAAATCCGGCGGCAGCCCGCGGGGATGCCATAGCGATGGCTTTCGAGGCTGGAGCTCTGCTTGCAGATACCGAATTTGTCCAATTCCATCCCACGGCACTTGATGTCGGACGTGACCCAGCGCCCCTAGCAACCGAAGCGCTGCGCGGAGAGGGGTGCAAGCTATTGAATGCAGACGGATCCGCCTTCATGTCTCGCTATCATCCCCTTGAAGAGCTCGCGCCACGCGATGAAGTTGCCCGGGCCATACATGCCGAGCGCGCGGCAGGTCGCGGAGCCTTCCTCGACGCACAAACAGCGATCGGCGCGAACTTCCCAGAGCATTTTCCAACTGTTTTCAAAGCCTGTGGAGCGGCAGGCATTGACCCGCGCACAATGCCAATGCCTATTTCCACAGCGGCGCATTATCATATGGGCGGAATTGTTTCAGATATCTGGGGACGCTCGACACTTGATGGTCTCTCTGTGTGCGGAGAATGTGCATCCACCGGTGCCCATGGTGCCAACCGGCTCGCGTCCAATTCGCTACTCGAAGCCGTTGTATTTGCTGAGCGAATCTCAAAGCGACTCAGCGATGCAGAGCTTGATGCGCCAGGGCCATCGACAGCGACGATACCCCCAGACTTACCTGACGCCGAACTTCAATTGCTACGACAACACATGGCAGCCGATTGTGGCGTCGTGCGCGATGAGCAAGGGCTCCTTGGGCTTCTTAACTGGATCGATGAAGCAGAACAGCGCCATGGCTCCGCGAGAGCTTTGGTGGCGGCCCGCATAATCGCCTCACCGGCGCTGGAGCGCCGCGAAAGCCGAGGCGGACACTACCGTGCTGACTTTGAAGGTAACGAGCTGGCAACACGAAGCTATATTTGTCAAATCCATGGCGAGATAGATATTACAAGGTCGCCAATATGACGTTCATACCACCTCCCCCCCTACCCGGCATTGTGCTCGATCCGATTGTACGACTGGCCCTGGCTGAAGACCTTGGCCGGGCTGGGGATTTGACAACCGATGCCACCATTCCGGCGGGAACACAGATGAGATGCCGCATCAACGCCCGGCAACTTGGCCGGCTGGCTGGTCTAGATGCTGCTGCCTACGCCCTATCGCTAATTGATCCAGATGTTGTGCTGGATCTCCACAAGGCTGACGGAGACAGGCTGTCACGGGGCGATACAATCGCTGATCTTTCTGGCGCTGCGAGGTCGATATTGACGGCAGAACGCGTGATGCTGAACTTCATCGGCCGCCTTTCCGGTATCGCCACGCTGACGGCGGATTATGTCGCCGAAACGCACGGGACGGAGGCGAGAATCGTCTGTACGCGCAAAACAACGCCCGGGCACCGGGCTGTTGAGAAGCGTGCTGTCCGCTGCGGCGGCGGCACGTCTCACCGCTATGGCCTCGACGATGCCGTCCTCATCAAAGACAATCATATAGCGGCATGCGGATCTATTTCGGAAGCTCTCCAGCGCGCAAAGGCTTATGCTGGGCATCTGCGAATGATCGAGATCGAAGTAGACACACTAGACCAACTGGCCGAAGCGCTACCGCATGGACCTGACGCGGTCTTGCTCGACAATATGTCGACAGACATGCTGCGCGATGCCGTGGAGATGATCAGTGGTCTCTGCCGCGCCGAAGCATCCGGCGGTGTAACGCTGGAAACAGTCGCAGGAATCGCAGCGACAGGTGTTGATTTCATCTCAGTCGGGGCACTCACACATTCCGCAATCAACCTTGACGTCGGCATGGACGCCGCCTGAGAATGCTCAAATAGAAAAATCGCTTGGGAGGGCGGCAATATGGGCAGTGCAAATGGCCGCAAGTCGATTCTCATTACCGGCGCAGCATCAGGGATTGGCGCAGAAACGGCTCGGCATTTTCACAGCAAGGGCTGGTTCGTTGGCCTATATGATATTGACGAAGCAGGCCTCGCCGAACGCGTGGCTGAAATTGGTCGGGAAAACTGCGTCTGGTCCATATTGGATGTGCGCAACCGGGACGACTGGGCCGCCGCCATCCTACAAATGGGCCAAGCGACAGACAATCGTCTGAACGTGCTCTTCAACAATGCCGGGATTGGTCGACATGGATGGTTTGAGGCAATTCCACCGGAAGATGCCGACGCCATTATCGATATCAATATCAAGGGGGTTGTAAACGGGATCTACGCTGCGCTTCCTCTTTTGAAACCAACGCCGGGTGCCAGAATTGTAAACGTTGCCTCCACGGCCGGTTTTGTCGGCTCTCCGCAGCTGGCTGTATATTCGGCAAGCAAGTTTGCTGTCCGGGGGCTTACAGAAGCACTGGAAGCAGAAATGGAACCCCTTGATATCAAGGTTACCAGCCTTGCGCCCTGGTTTGTCGATACCCCAATCCTGGACATGGGTGACACCGATACCTCGAACCACAAAATGAGCGACAATCTGGAAGCCAGCGGACTAGAAGTCTATCCTGTCGAAATGGCAGGAAAAGGCGCATGGGACGCAGCCCATGGAACCAAGACCCATTATGGGGTTGGAAAAATGTCCAATCGCATGCGTTTCATCGCGCGGTACTTACCGGGTCTTTTGCGCCGGCGTATTCGAAAATCCGTACCGAAGAGACTATAGAGCCAACCGTTTCAACTTGAGTTTCAGGGCGCAGGAGAAATAACCTGCAACCCATTTTCGGGTTTAGCCTTCTGTTCCTCGTAGCTGATACGCCGCTGCAAATTTGCCCGCTTACGGGCCACTGCTTCGCGGGCACGAGCCCACTCCCCGCCACGCGGAAACCGGTAGAAAATATGGGTATCAATCCGGTTCGTACGAACAAGACCAGCGTTCCAAAGTGGATCGACATAAGTGGCGTGGTAATGGGTTGCTGACCCAGTTCGGCGCTCATGCAGGTCCATCAGAACATGGGTTGCAACGGTTTGCGCAGCTTCCCATTTGCGACCACGCGGCTTTTGGGTAAGGGCACCATCACAGGTAAAGGTAAACTGACAACCCGTCGTGCGTGTTGCGCCTTGATAAACGACATCACAGACTGAATTCGGATATCGGTGGTCAGCAACTCGGTTCATCACAACCTCTGCAACCGCCAATTGGCCCTCAGTTCTTTCGGAACGTGCCTCATAATAGACCGCTTCAGACAAGCATTTATGGTCCGCAGCAATTTGTTCAGCTTTGTCGAAATGCCCAGGCCGAAAACTCACCACGGACGCAACGGCCGCGCCGTCGCGATCACGCATAGCGTATCGACCAAGTGATGCCCTAGGATCACGCTCCAACGAATATTCAACGGTGCGCAACCAAGGATGATCTAAAAGAGATGATGCTTCCTGCTCTGCACGGACCGCCCGCGAGGCGCTCGTAGCTTCAGCAAGAGCCTTTGCTTCAGCCCGGAAATCGGCATCCGCTCTCTGGGTTTCATAAGTGACCGACATGGTGGGAAGGATTGTGCACGCAGCAAAAGCGCAGCCAGCGGTGATAACACCGCGGCGAACAAGGTCGCGCTGCTCCTGGTCACTCATTTTTAACCACCATAGTGCAAACGTTTTGTAGTTTGCTTTTGCTGCCGGCAAAATGCGAGCAAGAGGTTTCCAAACTGTAAACATCACCCACTCCATGGCACTTGTCTTTTCTGGTCTTTCCCCTCGCATATTGCATGCCAGGCTGGACCGAGTGCTCGGATCAACGACTACGCCAAATAGCCTCCAGAGCCTGGCGAAACAAGGAAAAGCGGTGAATCGGGAATGACAATTTTGATAGATTGGCACAACGGGGGATTAACCCTTGAATTAGGCCATACTCGCTCTTCTTTTACAGAGAGCTGATTTTCATACGGTTTCTAAAGCCAACTGCTGTATTTTGGCCTTCAATGCGGCTTTAGAAACGTTGCGGCACCGCAACACAATGTTACTGAATGGTAAATGTGCTGGCCTCTATATCGCCGCTTTTTCATTAAGAGCTGCGTGGGCGGCGGCGAGCCTCGCGACTGGCACTCGGTATGGTGAACAAGAGACATAATCGAGCCCTGTCCCATGGCAGAACACGACCGAGGCAGGGTCGCCGCCATGCTCACCGCATATACCAAGTTTGATATCTTTGCGTGTTTTGCGGCCCCTTTCAGCGGCGATACGAACAAGTTCGCCGACCCCCTGCTGATCAATCGTTACGAATGGATCTTTCTCGTAAATGCCCTTTTCCTCATAGGCCTTGAGGAACCGCCCGGCATCATCACGAGAAATACCAAGTGCTGTTTGGGTAAGATCATTTGTGCCAAAGGAGAAGAACTCGGCAGCCTCGGCGATCTCGCCCGCCTGAAGTGCCGCTCGAGGTAGCTCGATCATGGTACCAACCCGATAGTCAAGCACTGTTCCCGTTTCGCTAAACACTGCCTTGGCAGCGGCGTCGACCACGTCCTTCAGGATTGCGAGCTCCCTATGGGTCGCGACCAGCGGGATCATCACCTCAGGTACTGGCGACTGGCCAGTCTCATGGGCAACCGCTGCGGCAGCTTCAAAAATCGCCCGGGCCTGCATCTCGTAAATTTCGGGATAGGTTATCCCAAGGCGGCATCCGCGGTGACCGAGCATTGGGTTGCTCTCGGCAAGATCAGCGGCCCGGCGTTTCAACACCACGGCATCGAGACCGGTCGCTTCAGCCACGTCAGCGATATCTTCATCGGTATGGGGCAAAAACTCATGCAGGGGCGGATCAAGCAGCCGGATGGTGCACGGCAGACCACCCATTATCTTGAAAATTTCTGTAAAATCAGATCTTTGCATGGGTAGTAATTTATCGAGAGCAGCGCGTCGTCCGGCTTCATCCGTCGCCAGAATCATGGCCCGGACCTCGGCGATACGGTCCGCATCGAAGAACATGTGCTCGGTACGACAGAGCCCAATACCCTCAGCTCCGAAATTTCGGGCCGTCTCAACATCATTAGGCGTATCGGCATTGGTGCGGACCTTTAGACGCCGTGCCCCGTCTGCCCATGACATGAGATGACCAAAATCGCCGGAAAGATCCGGCTTCGTCATTTTAACCGCTCCGAGCAGCACTTCCCCTGCGGCACCATCGACAGTGATCATATCTCCGGCCTTCACGGCGCGGCCGGCAAAGCGAAACTCACCCGCATCCTCGTCGATCACGAGGCCCGTGGCTCCACATACGCATGGCCGGCCCATGCCGCGGGCCACAACGGCCGCGTGGGACGTCATACCGCCGCGGGCCGTTACAATGGCGCGGGCAGCGTGCATGCCGTGTATGTCCTCTGGGCTCGTCTCTACCCGGACCAGGATCACATCGGTCCCGGCCTCGGCGAGGCGAGCGGCTTCATCTGAGTCAAATACAACCTTTCCAACCGCCGCTCCCGGGCTTGCAGGCAAACCGCGCACGACAACATCCCGCGTTGCATCCGATGCAATCGCCGGGTGTAGCAATTGGTCGAGTTGGGAAGGATCGAGCCGTAGAACAGCCTCTTCCTTGGTAAGCACGCCTTCGCGGGCCATATCGACAGCAATCTTGAGGGCGGCAGCGGCCGTGCGTTTGCCGCTTCGGGTCTGGAGCATGTAGAGCTTGCCGTCCTCTACAGTGAACTCGAGGTCCTGCATGTCCCGATAGTGGGCCTCTAATTTCTCAGCGACGGCGATAAGCTCCTGGTAGACGCCTGGCATCGCTTCCTCGAGCGGCGCATCGTCGGACCCAAGTTCGTCAGCCCGGTGGCGGGAAATTGGCGCAGGCGTGCGGATACCAGCCACCACATCCTCACCCTGGGCATTGATCAAGAACTCGCCATAGAAGTCTTTCTCGCCCGTTGACGGGTCCCGGGTAAACGCAACCCCGGTCGCAGAGGTTTCCCCCAGATTACCGAACACCATAGATTGGACAGTGACCGCTGTCCCCCATTCGCCTGGAATATCATGGAGCTTCCGATAAAGGATTGCCCGCTCATTCATCCAGGATCCGAAGACCGCGCTGATAGCCCCCCAGAGCTGCTCTTTAGGATCGGTTGGGAAGGCTTTGCCCAGCTTTTCCTGAACAGCGGCCTTGTACTGGACGATATTGGCTTTCCAGTCGTC
>JBCBAO010000159.1:0-6297 GCA_038532405.1 Pseudomonadota bacterium
TCACGGCAACGGACCAGTCTGAGGGCCCGTAAACAAGGTATGCACCATGTCTTATTACGAACGACTAGAACGTTTATATGGCCATGCAATTAATGAGGCGGACGTTGCTCGCCTCGGCTGGAGAGCGCGGGAGCTGCTCTATAACTTGCAAGGCAACTCGTCTGATCCAAGTGCTGTATTCGCCGATGCTTGCAGCGCACCAGCCTGGTTGACCTGGACAGGACACCGTCGTGATCGGCTGATCCGAATGGCTGGCGCAGCAAGCTTCGCAAATGCCCTTTCGCTTTGCATTGACGGTCAACGCCTCCGGCAAATTGCAAGATGGGTCGGTGTCCGGGAGCTAGACGCACTTTTGGCAAGCCCGCCTGAAACAGGCTTTTCCATTACAAACCTGGAGAGTGAGAATAGCCTTGATATAGCGGGCCAGTGGGTACTTACCACGGCAAGCCCCAGCGGTTTTTCAACGGCGATCGATGCGCCGGGCCCCAGCGATCAAATACGGACCGCGGAGATTCTAGAGCGTGCCCTAAGCCTGGTGACAGCCCCACATCGGAAAGCCGGCGTACAATGAGCTTTTATGTCATCAAATCCACAAGGTCTGGAGTATTATCGACTGACGACCTGATTATCCGCGCATCTGAATATCCGGACCTCAAGCGTGCCGCTGATGCCCTGCAAACCCTAGAGGACTACCAGGATGAGTTGGCGAAGCGCAGTGACGCCCAACAGCAAGCTGCCCACAAAGAAGGATTTCATGCCGGTTATGCCGAAGGAACGCTCGCAGCCAAGGCTGAATACCGCAGCGCGCTCCTGGAACTGCTACGGCAGAGAGAAGCACTTGAAAAGAATACGCGGGAAGCTGTGCGCAGTCTCGCATTTGAAATCGTCCGCCGTATTATCGATGAGACAAGCGCTGCGGAGACGGTTGGAAAAGTAGCCGATCGCATTCTCTCAGAAATCGAACCCAATCACGACCTGAAAGTGCTCGTTGCCCCAAGCAATGCAGATCCTATCCGCGAACGATTAAAGGCCCACCCCAATCGCATTGAGGTTATTGAAGATCCAAACATGTCGGATACGGACTGTCTCATGATCACGCCGGATGGCGAAATCGATGGATCAATCGAAACACAACTCTCATCCCTTGAAAGCGCTCTGTTAGAGGCTGGGTCATGACCGAGGCAAGCGAACAAAAAACCACGGACCTGGTGCAGCTTGTTAGACGCAGCGATCCTGTTGATCGGATCGGGCGTTTGTCTTCTATAAATGGAACAGTTTTGAGGGCATCGGGTCTAGCCGTTTCCATTGGGCAAGCCTGTATTTTGAAGGATCCCGTTTCCGACAAGACCTGGCGCGCTGAAGTGATTGGCTATGCCAATCAAGAAGCCATTTTATCACCCCTTGATCCCCTGGTTGGGCTCCCGATCAATGCATCTGTTCATGTCATCAACCAAGGCCCAATGATCGCGTGCGGCCCCGGTTTGGTTGGGCGCGTCTTGGGTGCAAATGGACACCCCATCGACCATAAGGGCGAGATCGGTTCAGACACATCGTATCGACCGATCTACGCGCCATCGCCAAACCCGATTGAACGGCCGCCGATTACATCGCCTATCTCAACTGGTGTGCGGATTATCGACACGCTCTTAACCGTTGGCCATGGTCAACGTGTTGGTATTTTTGCGGCTGCTGGGGTGGGCAAGTCTACCCTGCTCGGCATGCTGGCGCGGGCAAGCAACGCAGACAGAGTGGTATTTGGGCTTGTCGGTGAGCGTGGGCGGGAACTCAACGAAATCCTGACGGAGACCCTTGGGGAAGATGGCTTAAAACGAGCTGTGACAGTCATAGCGACATCCGATCAACCAGCTATGGAACGTGTACGCGCCGCCCACACAGCGACAGCGATTGCGGAATATTTCCGCGACCAGGGCCAGAATGTACTCCTGCTTCTCGACTCCGTGACACGCTTTGCCCGTGCCCAGCGGGAAATTGGGCTGTCGATGGGCGAAGCACCGGCGCGACGAGGCTTCCCACCGTCTGTCTTCGCTGAATTGCCTCGCTTGCTGGAGCGGACCGGTCGTACCCAGAAAGGCTCAATCACCGCTTTTTACACAGTTTTGGTCGAAGATGAGTCCGAGGACGATCCGATCGGCGAAGAGGTTCGATCTATTCTCGACGGACATATTGTTCTGTCGCGTGCATTAGCGGAAACCGGCCAGTTTCCGGCGATCGCCCCCTTGAAAAGTGTCAGCCGCCTGATCAACCGGATTGTTGCTCCGGAAAAACTGGCATTGGTCAAACAGGTGCGCCACTGGTTCGCCAAATCTGAGGAGATGGAATTTCTCATCAAGCTTGGAGAGTATTCCGGCGGTCAGCCAGAGATTGATGAAGCGCTGGAAAAGACAAAGGCAATCAAAGCATATTTTCGCCAGGACCTTGATGACACAACGCCCATAGACGCGTCCTTTTCACGCCTGAAAGAGATCTCATCGTGAGCCGCAATCGCGCATCCAAGGCAAATCTCACAGACCTTGTATTGGTCTACCATGGGCGGGTGAAGCGCGCAGAGCACGATCAACAGATCGCGGAGCAAGCACTTCAGGCACTCAACATTGAATTGGCGACTTGCGAGCAAACCCTCGCTATTGTCCGCGGTCAGCTATCCGAACTACAATCGAGGCGCGATACGCCGGACGCGGATTTAAGAGGAGCTTCTCTGGTATTTTTCGAAGGTTGCCGCCAACGGCTTGCAGCCGAAGTGGAGAGGGCAAACCAAGACCGAAACGATACCTTTGAACGCGTTCAGGACGCTAATCTGAAAAGGAAGGCAGCGACACGGCGCACCACCCAAGCGCTGGAGCGGCTCAGCATCGCGCAAGCAGATCTTCGCCAAATCAAAAAGGCCGAGGAGTCGCGGCGTGACGAAACAGCGGCAACCACAACACTTGCCTGCCTTACCGATCATAAAATGGGACCCCCGATATTATGAACGCAAATCTTTCTTCAGCCCCTCGATCAGCTTCTCCACCCACAAGTCGCCCATCGAACAAACCGGAAAGCCACAGGCCAGCCTCCCCTGATAGTGGAAAGGCCCACCCCTTCCAGGAAAGCCTCGAACGTGCGCGGCGTAAGTTTGCAAAAAATGAAAATGCATCCCCCGAAACGGCTCATACCATGGCTCCCAACACGGTCAACTCGCC
The DNA here is from genome assembly GCA_038532405.1 of Pseudomonadota bacterium. Taxonomy (GTDB): domain Bacteria; phylum Pseudomonadota; class Alphaproteobacteria; order Caulobacterales; family Hyphomonadaceae; genus CALLCD01. The sequence continues at coordinate 3,201 of JBCBAO010000159.1, forward strand.
GCGCATTGAGCTACCTCCCACCAATACCAATACGGATCTGAAAGAGATCGTTCAATTGATCTCGGATATCCAAGCCCAAAGCGAAATTAGCACTGCTGAAAGTGATGCGCTTTTGCTGAAATTTGTTTCATCGGGCTGGCCGGTGGAAACACTAAATCTGGCAAAGGACCGTTTTGGATTGATCCAGATCCGTTTGACGTCCAAGGCGCAAACCATAGACGCGCTTAAGCGCCAGGTCGGTCAATTGAGGGGGCAATTGCGGGCCAGAAATATTTCGGTCGGCCAAATCAGTGTTCTCTAGGTGCCGGAGGAGCCGATTTGGTTCCGCGCCATCAATCGTCATACAATAGGGCGTATCGTAATATCTCGCCCTCTATAATGGCTTGTTTTAAAAAATTTTGATCGTCGCGCGGCACGTCATAGTCCCCCTCGCTTGAGCAAGTTGAGCAGGATAGGGAAGACGCGAACAGCGACAAACTCAGCAACACCGATACGCCCGAGAGATTGCGATACACAACCTCCTGCTGGGTAGGCGTATTTCCACCAGATCCAAACAACTGACCAAAATGAGTGATATCTGCCCGGCCTTGATCAACAGTGTTCTGACCGGACAACCAGACAGCCCCACTTGACTGCTCATTGATACGCCAGCCGTCCCGGGTCTCCCGGTCGAGATAATAGGCGCCAGCGATCAATTCGATTGCAAGATCCGCCGTATCATCCTGGCTCAGTCCCGTAATAATGGCAGCATCTTGCCCGTCGGTGACGATGACTTGCGCAGCGGTCCAGTCTTCCAAACCTGGGTCACCTAGAGGACGGGTGTGAAGTGTGATCTTCACACCCGTTTCCAATTGGAAGGTGGTGGCTCCCTCCAGTCGAAAATCGGTTATTGCATCGGAGTTTGTATCAACATTCAGCGCTTGATCGAGCGCGGTGAGGCTCTCCAGCTGGACGTTCGCGATGGAAAGGCTCGATGACAATTTATCGAACCCCAAAACATGCGTGCTACCAATCGCGAGCGTCGCCATGCCAACGCCAAATACCGTCGCTGTGAATTGGCCGAGTGTCTCAACGGATTGAAGATATTCCTGGGGGTCCGCCAGAGCTGACGCATCAAGGGTTGCCAATGCAGGGCTTATGCTCGTCATCACGCTTTCAATCCATTGATCTTAAAGGATTGACCACATGACAAACATGTAAGCTAGCTAGGAAAAACCCCTATATGGCCCTCCCCGACCGCTCAGAGCCCCCAACGCGCCCTATCCGCGCTCAACATGCCACCTCCGGAAGGTGACCTGAGACACGCAGCAATCGCGGCTTCATCAGCCGGGCCATCCCAACAATCGGCAAGCGCGGTCAACAGCGTACGCGCGGCCCTGGAATAGGTGCCTTCCAGTGAATTGGCTGCATCCTGGCGGAGCTTTTCCTGATAAAGCCGCAACGTTTCTGGATGCGCGCGAAACAACCTTGTCAGATAAAGCATAGCTTTCACGAAAGCCGGGTCATCAATTTTGCCAGCCCCTTGTGCTTCACAGCATTGAACACAAAGATATTCAACGGGTCCAACGCTTCGGCCCGCGGATGCGTTCAATCCCCATGCCGACAATTGACCCGATGGCAAACGGGTACGTTTCAATGCAACAGCAAGTGTTTGAGCGACAACGGTACAAGCCTCATCGGTTCCAAAACGGCCTACCGCACACAGGACTTTTAGAAAGGCCGGATAAAGCGCACCATCAAATTTCTTGCAGACATCCAATAAAACGGACAGCCTGGCACTATCATCATTTTGCGACGCCAGAGCAGACACAAATGTCTCTCCAGCGCCAATCCAATCCGGATCGTCTTTTAGTTTCACCATTCAGTAGACCGTATCCAAAGCAACGGTATGACCACATCAATGCCAAACAAACTAGGTTTCAAGCCAAAATGTGATCCGCGACGTCTGTGGCGAGCGATAGGGAGGTTCCGGCTAACGTCGCACCGCCTGAAATAACGGCGTCCAAGCTCCCCCAATCCTGAAAAGATAGAATATCTGCAGCCGATAAGCTTTCCGATGCGCCGTCTAATTTGTGGCCAGCACTGCCGAGGGCCCGGCCTATAGCCAGGGGAGACTGTGCAGAGGGTGGCGTAATTGTCATAGCAGTTGAAAACGCTCTTTTGTGCAGCCCACAGGTGTTTCGAAGATCACGCTTTATGGCCCAAAATGTAAAGCCGACCAAGCTAGGGCTAACCCTAGCATCATTAAAACATGGCATCGAGTACGGCTATGATGTCCTGGCTCCGCCTAGACAGGCTATCAATTAAAATGCCGACTAAAGTCGTCATGATCAACAGAACCATCGCCGTCGCAAGCCAGGCTTTTATGGAAAGCGAAAGCGAAAATACGTTCAGTTGAGGCGCGTATCGGTTTACCAGCCCTAGGGCCAAGTCCAAGCCGAGCATGATGACAAGGGCTGGCGCGGCAAAAAGTAACGACTGCGCCATCACATCGGCAAAGGCGTTTTCAATGTGCATGCTCCCGGCTGATAGATCCGGCACAAGGCTGCCATTTATTGGAAAGGCGATGTAGCTCTGGAGCAATGCGCCTGTAAAAAATAAAAATCCACCACTTGCCATAAAAACATAATTCGCGAGCCGCCCCAAAAAGGAACCGGTCAAAGATGTTTGGTGTCCGGTTAAGGGGTCTACGATCTGTGCGATTGTCATGCCTATCTGGCCGTCAATGATCTGGCCGGCAATTTCAGACGCATAAAGTATCAAAGCGAACAGAAAGCCGATCACGATACCGATCATGATCTCCTTGGCGAAAAGCCCAGCCCATGCCGGGCCGGTCAATTCGATGTTCTGCAATCCCGGTTGTACAAGAAAAACGAGCACAGCCATCGACACAAATATTGCGTTCCGAATAAGGGGAGGCACGGTCTGTGGAGAAAAAACGGGCAGTATGACAAAGGCCGCTGCTACGCGCGCGGACGCCACACTTAACAATAATACCCCACTCGGCAGGCTATCCAGAGAGTTCACTAACGGACCCAACCCGGAAAATTGGCGAAGATCGAATTTCCAAACGCGAAAAGCGTCCCCGCAACAAATG
>JBCBAO010000160.1:0-6243 GCA_038532405.1 Pseudomonadota bacterium
AGCCGCCCAGGCCCCGGCATTGACGCTCACGAAAGCTGCAACACCTGAAACTTTCGCCGCGGTTGGGGATACGATCACCTATGAATATGTGATCACCAATGCTGGGGCCTGGGCGGCTGTTATGGTCTCGGAAACAGATGGCGAGCTGACCGATCCAGCGGTTGCCGTGGCCGTATTGGTCAAGCTGCCGGCATCAAGATCTGCCTGGTCAATGGTGTCGCTGGCTGTGCAGGTCAAACTTGCAGTGGGCGCGAGGCCGCCGCCTGGCAAGGCTGGGCAGGACACGGTCACCTGATCATCTGAAATGCTGACAGGGCTGGTGATGGTGGTGTTGCCGGTATTGGTGACGACATACTCATAGGCAACGGCATCACCGACGGAAGAGAAGGTCTGCGGTGTTGCCGTCTTGGTCATTGCAAGGGATGAGGTCTGGCTTGCATTGACCGTTGCCGTATCATTAGGCGAGGTGGTGATGCCGTCACTTGCCGACGCAATATTGGTGACGGAGCCGGCATCAATGTCGGCCTGGGTCACCGGGTAAGTCCCGGTACAGGTCAGGACGCCGTTTGGCGGCAGCCCACCAGCCGGCAGAGCCGGACAGGACACGGCGGGAATGAGATCATCGGTCACGCTGATGGCGGACGTGATGGTCACCGTCCCCCGATTGGTCACATCATAGGCATAGGACAAGACGTCATTCACCGCTGTGAAACTCGCCGTCAGGGCACGCTTGTCTATCGATAGCTCGCTGCGCTGCGCGACGGGTGTGATCTCGCCATCGGTAATCGGCGTTGTAATCGCATCTGAAACAACACTCGCAGTATTCGCGATTTGTCCAGCATCTACATCGGCCTGCGTAACAACATAATTGCCCGTCAAAACGCAGGTGCTGCCAGGCGCGACTGTCGCGCAATTTGCGGAATTGGGTGTCGTAAGGGGGTCCGACACAACGATGCCCGTTTGCGTCAATGTGCCCGTATTGGTTGCCGTAATCGTATAGGTCAACGTGTCGCCAAGGCTGACATCGCCGGATCCATCGGCGTCATTATTGGTCGGGGCGGGTTTGTCGATCCCCAAACTGGAGGTCTGATTGATCGCGGGGACAAAGGCCTGGTCCGTGATCGGACCAAGTGTGGCAGCCTGGGGCGTGCCAGTGATCGTCGCCGTATTCGTGATCCCACCAGCATCAAGGTCTGCCTGGGAGACGATATCGGTCGCCGTACAGGTCATGTTTTGACCTGGGTCAAGGCGTGTCAAAGGGCACAGAACGTTTGGCACCTGATCGTCAGAAATCGAGATATTCTCGATAAAGACTGTCCCGATATTTTCGACGAAATAGGAATAGTCGACGCTTTCCCCAAGCGTCTGGAAGTTTGCATCGAGCGCCGTCTTGGTGAGCGTGAAGCCGGGCGCAACGCGTTCGGGAACCACGGTGGTATCGGCATCATTACCGATGGTGAAATCCCAGAAATTATCGCCCGGATCAGCATCCCGGGATTGCCAGGTCACGGTTTGATTTTCGACCAGAAATGTATCCAGCAAAGCCTGATTGCCGATTTCAAACCAACCTGTGCTGAACGCACCATTGGGAAAGCCCTGGCGCGTCTCGGTCGCAACTGTTCCGGTCACATTGGTCGTCTCGGTGACGGGCGTCGTCCAGTTGCCGACATCAACACCGTTCAAAACAAGCGTAATGTCATTAACATCAAAGTTGCCCCCGCCCGTCGTCGAGGTATCGCCATCAAAAGCCGTAAACCGAACCCATCCGGCCTGAATACCCCCGCCAAAATAGGTATCACAGGTGCTGATCCCGCAATCGAGCGTATAGGTCGGCGCAAGTTGCCAGGTCGGTGTGCCGCGGAACGCTTGTGGGATTGTCGGGCTTGCCTGGGTCAGTGGCCGGTCCTGGAACCCCATCATCATCTCGGAAGGGTTTGAGATCTGATAGTAGAAGTTTCCATTATCGCCGATCAGCACAAGCACAATCCCGCCCGCCTCGGGATAGTTGCCTGGTATCTGCACACCACCCGTATTCGGAACCGTTGTTGTAAAAGGCGTCGCCGATGCAAATTGGCTTGATCCCAATACGCCGAAAACAAAAGCGGCTTTAAAAATGTCTTTTGTTCGGCAGACCAAACGCGCCAAAGACGAAGACAGAATAGATTTCGGAAATCTCTTATTCCCAGACATAAACAACCCCTGTTCTACAAGGGGTTGTGCCGGATATAAGTAAATATAATACTTATCTTATATTTTAACTGTATTTAAATAAACAAAATAACTTTTTTGAATTATGTGTTAACTATTTACGTTATATTATCGATATATTCATTATAGTGAAACGGTTCTTTATTTCTCGGTTAATCAAAATTAACGCTTGGTTTCCCCACGAAAAAAGCTCCGTAGACAAAAATTCTACTTATAGAATAATAATTTTGCCAAATATGACGCAATTACACGTTTTAGATGAATTCAAATAAATCGCATTGGCAAAGATCTGTTCTTGGCAATCTTGCTTCAGAATACAAAATGAAGGTAATATAATCTCTTTATTTCAGCATTCGCAGTAAATATATCTATATAATATACTTCATCTACTACAGATAGATGTCAATATACCAGTCCGCACCCATCGATTTGGCCCCAGCCACGGACGGCTTACTCAATTTCAGGCAACTCGAAAACCAAGGGAAGGCGAGACTGGTGCCGCTAGGGTGACTTGAACACCCGACCCTTGCATTACGAATGCAATGCTCTACCAGCTGAGCTATAGCGGCACGTGCACAACGCGGCACACCCTGGTGAATACGCGGCTCCGGCAGGGGCCGCAAGGGCCCGACGGAACAAGATCAGTCTTCGGCGAGCGTCCGCGCCCAATTTCGGATATCGTCCACAAAGAGCGCCGGCGCTTCCATGGCCGCAAAATGCCCCCCTTTCGGCTGATCTTGCCAATAGGTCACATTATAGGCCCGTTCGCACCAGGACCGCGGCGGCATTGGAAAAACGCGCTCACCCGGATAATTGGCGAAGCCCGTTGGGGTCTCACACCGGACGCCCTCCGGCAAAGCTGCCCGGCCATCCTCGAAGAATGCCCGATAATACCAAACCGATGTCGCAAAGGCATCATTGACGAGATAGATCATAATATTCGTCAGCAGCTGGTCGCGGGAATAAACACCCCAAAGATCGCCCGCACCAAGGTCTGACCAGGCATGGAATTTTTCAAGAATCCAGGCCGCCTGCCCCACCGGCGTATCCATCAACGCGAGGGCCAGGGTTTGGGGCTTTGTCCCCTGCATCATCAAATAGGCACCCTCGGCCTGCATCATACGCGATGTGTGGGCGAGCCAGCGGGCTTCCTCCTCGGTCTCCGGTTTGCCTGGCGTCGGGCGGAAGCCCATGAAATTGAGGTGGATGGCCCGGCAGCCTCCCTTGCCAGTTTGGATGTCATGGTTGAGCCCGAGCCATGAGGTGACCAGTCCGCCCCAATCCCCGCCCTGGGCGAGATAGGCCCGGTAGCCGAGCACACCGCGCATCAATGTGTCCCAAAGCTCAGCCGTCGCCCTCTGGCCGACCAAAGCCTTGGGCTTGCCCGAAAACCCGTATCCCGGCAGGGAAGGAATGACCAAATCGAAAGCATCGGCCGGATCGCCCCCATGGCGAGAGGGGAAAGCCAGGGGGTCGATCACGTCCCAAAACTCATAGATGGATCCCGGCCAGCCATGGCTGAGCAAGAGCGGACGCTTGCCGCCTGCTTCGCCAACCACGTGCACAAAATGAATCCCAAGGCCGTCGATCTCCGCTTTGAAATGGTCAAACCGGTTCAGATCCGCCTCGGCGGCGCGCCAGTCATACTCTGTCCGCCAATAGTCGACAACATCCTTCAGAACCGGCGTCGACATGCCGCGCTGCCACGCATCGCCCTCCGGCGGGTCGAACCAGCGATAGGCCGCAACCCGGTCGGCAATCCGGGCAAGTGTGTCATCGGAAACATCGATCCGGAAGGGTCGCGCGCCTTTCATCGGATAGCAACGTCGACGCTGATTGGCGCATGATCGGATGGTTTTACGCCGCCCCGCCAAGCCAGGTGGATACGGTAGGTCTCCAAGTCGACCATTGGCAGGGCCGGCTCGTTCGCCCAGATATGATCGAGGCGTCGCCCGCGATTGCTCGCCGCCCAACTCTTCGCCCGGTAGCTCCACCATGTGTATAGTTTTTGGTCATCCCCATGGACGAGCCGCGCAATGTCCGAAAAGCCCCCGGCCTGCCTGGACGCCTCTAGAGCCTCCGTTTCCACAGGCGTGTGCGAGACGATCTTTAGAAGCTGCTTATGCGACCAGACATCCTTTTCATGGGGCGCAACATTAAGATCTCCGAGGAGAACCCTCGCCGCGCCATCCTGTTTGAGTTGGCCATAGGCCACGCCAAGTTTGTCCAGAAAGTCGAGCTTATGGGCAAATTTCTCGTTTGCTTCCGGATCCGGGACATCCCCACCGGCCGGCAGATAGATATTATGGATTTCCAACCCATTGATCTTAGCGGCGACCACGCGCGCATGGCCTTCACGACATAGGCTTGGCGGCTCCACCGGAACAATCGGAAAACGAGAAGCTATTGCGACGCCGTGATGCCCGCCCCGTTGCCCATGGATAGCAAGATGCGGCAAGCCCATGGCGTCAAACGCCTTTACAGGAAACTCGGCGTCGAGACATTTGGTTTCCTGAAGACACACAATATCAGGTGCTTCGGCAGCAACAAAGGCGGCAACATTGGGCGCGCGCAGGCGAACCGAATTGATATTCCAACTTACAATTTTCATTTTGGCCATAGCCCTGTCTGTGACAGTGGCCCTCAAACGTCAACGCGCCCGAGCTAGGGGGAGCTCGGGCGCGTCAGACGCTTGGGGCGTCAGCGCCGGATGGGAACAGTCCGGCGGGCCAATCGCAGACGCCGCATGAGGGGGAGGGGTCGGCTAAATGTCTGCGTTGGCGACACCCTTAAAATTGTTCCGCAAGCCCGAAGTTTCAAGTAACAAGTCTGTCACGAAAATGCGGGCGCGGCAGGATACCGCAGCTCAATCCCGACCGGAATCGACATCCGGATCTTCAATTCGAAACAAACGCGGATTGATGCGGCCGCCCGTTTTCACCTCGGACAGGCGAACGGTTGTAAGCCCGCCCGTCGGGTCCTCGGTCCGCCAAGAGAGAAGATCATAGGTGCCCTCCTGCAAGATAACCTCAAGCACGCCTTCAACCTCACCGCTCGGGTCTTGCATGGCGATCGCAACGACCCCGTCGGCCTGCCGCACGTTTAAGATTTCCGCCTCTGTTTCGAGATCAAGATCGTCATCCAATAAGAGCGCAAGCGGCGTCGAGCGAAGCGGCACACGATCCTGGGTTTCCAGATCCTTGTCTTCAATCGCCACCGTTGCGCCGTCAGCAACAACCAATATCGGCACTGGCGCATCATATTCAAACCGCACCCGGCCCGGCCGCCGCAAATAAAACTGCCCCTCTGTTATGCTAAAATCAGGTGCGACTTGCACAAAACGTCCTTCGGCTGTCTCAACGGCGGATAATGCCGCCGCAGCCGCAGAGACGATCTCATCTCGTGCGTCGCCTGTCACAACGCTCGGATCCACATAAGGTTCCGGCGAGACGGGCTCAGCGGCATCAAAGCCTGGCGAAACCGGCAATCCAGCCGGGAGCGATTCCGGAGAGCTCACGCCATCCTCTTCAGCTGCGCGCACCGCTGGCTCATCTTCGGATAGGCGGGCCGTATCAGCGCTATCGGTGCCATTGACCTCGGTTTCAATTTCGGTACCCGCCTCAAGCGATGGGGTTAAATCCACCTGCAAAGCATAAGGCAGGGTCGTAATAGACAAGATGGCGGCCAAGGCGGTCATCGGAAGCGTCATCTTCGGTCTCCAATCGTGTTGCAATACCTAATCTAGTACTTGCGAAGTCTTGAAAACAGGGCTGAATTTAGGCTTTTGCGCCGTGTTTCGTTGCCCCTCATTCATCGCGCCCTAGAGCGCCAACTCATTTTGGCAAGCTATTAAGTTTCGTTCACAATCCGGGACTTACGGCTCAGGTCGCCATAGGTGCTGGCCCGTCGGACTGGTCCGGCCTACCTGTCACTACGGAGTTATGAAATGACACGAATCGCCTCCCTCCTTGCCAGCGTTGCTGTAATTGCAACCCCTGCCCTCGCCGAATGCGCAAAATCCGCCAAATACGAAAC
>JBCBAO010000161.1:0-6208 GCA_038532405.1 Pseudomonadota bacterium
GCACGAACTGCGGACGCGAGAGTTTCTTTCGGAACACGACCGATCCATCTGCAGCGGCCCCGTGCACCTGAAAAACCCGCTTCGACACATCAACACCGATAACGCTAACCTCAACCATGGATACCTACCTCCTCGTTTCGTTACACCTCACCACTCTGGCACAATGCGGCGCCGTCTGATGGGGGGTATCCAACCCATCACGGCCACAAAAATCCGCTGACAGAGCTAACGGAGCTAAGGCTTGAGTTAGCTAGCGATGGGGATGACCCTTCTTTGATTTGTCAGCTTAAATTCGGCGTCATGCGGCTGGAACATAGTGGCTATCAGTTCGACATTGGCCTTTCCAGAGCAGTCCTCAGACTTGACCTTGAGGGGTGTGAAACCAAACTCGGAACAAATTTTTGCGAACGCCCTTTGGCACATGTTGAAGAAACGAATGTTGCGACCAGTTCGAGCGCGTTCGAAGCGAACGCAGGAGCCTCTGTGGTAAAAGGGCAGGGCGCTACAGGCTTCCTGAGCGGCAAGGGGGGCGTTGATAAATCGAATGCAACACAACGGTCACTGATCAAGACCGATTTCCCTGTCCGCGCTCTTCCAAACGATGCATGGGAGATTTCCGCACCTACAGTCAAAGATAATGATGTCTCTACCATTCAGGGCACCGCCCTGTCAGGACAGCAGCTCTGTCAACTTCAACGTACGCAGGGTGGAAACCGCATGGTTGTCCATGGAGAACTTCACGCTCGCAAGAGCGATATTGAAGTGTCTCAAAAGGGAGGCAACAAGATGGGCAAGATGTTTAGCAAACGCCAAAACCGCGATACGCTGATCGGATTGGTTGTTGGCCGTGCAATTGAGCGAGAAGCAACAACGTCGGGTGCGATGCCGCGTCCCGAAACTGTTGTTGTGTCAAAAAGCGAAATCAGCGAACGCTGATGCGACTGATAGAGGACATACTAAGTGTGGACGACCGAGCCGCCATTGAAGCGCTCCTTCAAAGCGACGAGGTGCGGTTTGACCTTCTTGTCTCTGCTGCACGTTTAGACCCACGCAAGGACTTTCGGTATTCAAACCTGCGATGGGTTGATTTTTCCAGAGCTAACCTACGAGGATTTGATTTCACTGGCGCTGACTTACGGTTTTCGAGCAAAAACGCGGACACAATTATAGATGAGACGACAACCTTCGACGGCGCTCGAATTGATTGGATCGAAAAAGAAGCGATTCCAATTGTTCAGCAAATGTTGAAGGCACAAAGCGCGGGCAATGGAGATGTTAGAAAGCAGGTTATCGCTGACCTCATCGCAAGCTTTGGACGGTCTCAGCATGTCATCCAATACCTGCTTACAGCGACGGAAAACGCTAACACGTTTGAAGAAGTGGTAGATTTCGCCTCGCATTTGCCGAGGTCATTGCCTCGCGATCAGATGTCCCGTTTCAAATCCGCTGCCCAAAAGGCACTTCAAAAACGGGTGGCTCGCAGTCAAACTCGTACCCGGCGAAGTGCGACGGCAAATCTTGGTGCCGCGCCGCTCATCGACCTGCTGCAACAAGCCGAGGACTCAGTTGCCACTCAAATCTTCGATAATCTGTCGTCGCTGATGGTCGACAACCAAACAACTGTGGTCCTAAAGGGACATGCGCTGCCGACGATGGATGACATCGAGAAGGCGATTTCTTACCTATAGGGAAGATCACGTCTTCGATTCCACCGCGATAAATTCATCATAGTTGGTGCATAATTCATAGGTTGCTGGCCAGGCCGTCCATGAAGAGAAATCAATGGGGTAGATTGGTGCGCAAGTCGGGTGTGGGTCGCGCGCACTGCACAGCGGCGTGCCTGGCAAACCAGGTGTTTGTAGGCATCGCTTCTTACTAACGGTACTGGTGTGTGAATATGCTGAAGCGAGGGTTTAGAAATGTTTGCTGCTTTGACAGCTTTCGGCAGCTTGGCCATGGCTGCTATCGGATTTTTGTTGGGTCGGTTTTATGCGGAATCCGAACGCATTCTCTCTGAGAAAAGAAAGGCATATCTCGAATTCTTGAGCGTGCTGCCACCCCTCAACGACACGTATTTGGATACCACCGAGGAGGAATTCCTAGAAGCGCTTAGACCTGCAATCGAGCGGCTTCCGAGCCTGTTTTTTTATGCTGACAAGTCTGTTGTAATGGCGTGGGGTGTTTTGCAGCAAAGATATGTCGAAGCTCATGCTGAGCTGACACCTGATAGTCCTGCGCTTGCTCCGGCTTACCAAGCGCTCGCAACCGCACAGAATGACTTAGTTTTGGAGATGAGGAGGGACGCCTTCCGTTGGTCCATCTTCAACTACAGCGGCAAGACCCGTGTCCCGGAAAAATTGGATTTGCCAATCAGTTAACCATGTTGAATGCGCTTGAGTCTCGAGTATGATGCACTCTATGCAAGCAGTACCACTTAACACTATGGGTAATAGCGTTAAGTCTGAGCCTCTGGTTTGACCTCTTCTGGATTGCGGTTTTCCATCGAAGCAGGGTCGGGAATCTCGACGTTGCCATCATCGTTTTTCATGACGCCAACCTTCTTCAGAAGTTTGCGGTACGCATTGCGCGTTTCGCTTCCAATTTCCAAAGAGGCCCCGAGAAGGAAAGCAATAACAAAGAGATAGTATACTCCTGAGATGTTGCCAGAAGCTGCTGTAGGAACTCGAGCTGCAATGACAGCATCGAGACTAGACCTAATCGCACTAAGGTCTGCTTTTGCCTTTAATAGCTTAGATCTATCATAATCATGGATCAAATCCTGATTCAAGTATGCATCCAGCGTATCGATTGGAATCTCTGCCTGACGTGCAGGACTCTCGACGCTGAGACCAATTAACGTTGCTTGCACTACTTCTAGCGCTCCCTCGGTTAGATCACTACTCATGCGCCCAGGGCCAGTCAGAGCAGAACGATTTGAAACGCTTGCTATTGATTCATCTACCCACTTTACCGTTCGTGCGCGCAACTCTAAAAAGGCCGTCTCGGCATTCTCGATGGCAGCCTTGGTTAGTTCGTTTTTTTCCTTGACGGCAAAGTGCGTTATCGAGCTCGCAGCTACAAGTATTGCCACTATTCGAACGAGGCCTTTTCCAGCATCCCCCTTGCAAAATGCAAAGCAAAGACCTGAAATTGCAGAGAAAATCAAGATCAACGCACTTATTTTCACAAGTTGAAATGGCAAAATTCCAGTAAGCAAGAAATCGGAAAACAAAGCCTCAATGTTTTCCACGGCAAAATTCCCTATGTCGAAAGGCTATGGTGAAATTTGTTGATGGAATAGTGTCGAAACGGTACGACAGAGTTTGTCGCATGAAAAGTACGAAAATGCCTTTGCGTCGTGGCGCTTAACACTATTAATAATTCTGTTGCATTCCGTGCCACCTGACAGGGCAGGGGCGGCGCGCTGATCCCTGCCTTTGCAGGGGATGGATGCGCGGCGGAGGATTCACAGCGCAACACAATTCGGGTATAGTGTTGCATATGTCTGAAATGCGCCTCTACGACACCGCCGGAAACCGCCTTTACCTGAACGCAGATGAGCGCGCGGCGTTCCTTGATGCGGCGCGGCAGCGGCCAGCTCGGGATCGTACATTGTGCGAGACGCTGCATTTCACTGGGTGCCGCCCGTCGGAGCTGGTTGAGATCACCCCCGCGCGTATCGATCTGTCCGGCGGTGCTATCGCCATCCGATCTTTGAAAAAGCGGAAGGATGCGGCAGGCGTGCAAAAGGTGGTTTTCCGGACCGTTCCTGTGCCGCCAGACTTTCTCGACACGCTCAACACCGCCCATGGCATCCGAGAAGCCCAGAAGTCGCCCAAGCGGGCAGGGGAGCCGATCTGGCCGATTACGCGGTTTCAGGTGTGGCGCATCGTGAAGGGCGTTATGATCGAGGCTGGTATCCCGGATGCTCCACACCGGACGCCCAAGGGATTGCGCCATGGCTACGGGATCAATGCCGTTGTGAAAGGCATTCCGCTGCACATGCTGCAAAAGTGGCTAGGGCATGCGCAGCTCACCACGACGACCATCTACGCTGATGCCGTGGGCAAGGAAGAACAAGACATTGCAGCTAAGATGTGGGGGTAGGGGACATGCATCTGACGAAGATCGAGCCACGGGCAAATCAGTACCGCTTCTACCGCATGGAGATTGTGCCGGGCCTCTTTGGCGATTGGGGCCTTATCCGAGAATGGGGGCGGATTGGCGGCGGTGGCCGCGTTCGCACAGACTGGTTCGACAGCGAAGATCTCGCCAAGGACGCGCGCTTTGAGCTTCACATGCAGAAAGCAAAGCGTGGGTATGAATGAGGAGCAGTGGGCCTTGCAAAATTTCTAAAATCATTGCTGCATGACGCGGCCCCGCAGAAAGTGAAAAACTGAGAACTCAGAGAAAGTCATAAGGCGATGGAGAAGAGAGATGTGCTCGAAGCACTATCATTGTTGGAAGAAGCGAGAGAAATAAGTCCGCCAATTGGAGCCGGTAGGCTGCCGCCTAGGGCACGGTTTAGGCAAATATTGGATTTCTTGAGAGGGACTATCTGTCCTAAGGCGGACGAGATAATCAAAAAGTCCGAAAGTAAGGGTGGCGACCTTGCAGCCGTTGTGTTCGATGTTCTGGTCTCAGTTTTCACCGGTATTCCAGCTCCTTGCGCGACCATATCTAAGAAGATAGCTGAAATCGGCCTTGAAAAATTCTGCATTAACCCGACAAAAATAGTCGATTGAGAAACAATGCATTTGAATGAAGTGCCCAGTCCTCTCGTCGACTGGATGATTGAAGAAAACAACCGGATGGTTGAAGAAAGCCGATATTTTCAAGCACAGCGGACAGCTTGGACAAAAACAGCCTCAGGAGACCATTTTGCAACGATGTTCGCTTCAAGAAAGTTTCTCGAATTACCAGTGGAGCAGCAAAATTATATTCGCCTTATTCAACCCGAAAGTAGCTACTTGCCAGTTGAAGCTCAAATACCAATTTACCAAGGATACCTAGAGCGCGCTCTGGTGCTGTCAAAAACTGGCTTTAGGTCTATTGCAAAATATTCAATTGATAACATTGCCGTGATTGCGTCCCCGACCAACTATCGATATGCAGCTACATACCGTCCTCACGCTCAACCGAATTGGCACGTTGTCGTTTTAGACTGGTCGTTCTTGATCCTACTGCAAAATTTTGCGTTTGCACTTGCTAGTTCAATGAAAACATCGGCGAGTGAGGAAGCTCTCGAGTTTAAGTTGGATCCCTATTTCTCGATAAAAAACTTCATTTTGGACCACGGCGAGCAGGATCATTTGCGACACGCATTAATAGCGAGCGCTTTACCAAATGCACTCGAACCAAGACCTCGAGTTCAAGAATATGACGAATATTCATTCGCTCATGGGGCCTATTTTTTTTCAATGCTCGTACATTGTGCGGTTGCACACGAAGTAGCTCATACTGCGCTAGGGCATCACCAAAATTATCGAAGTATGTCGCGCGAAGATCGACATAAGGTTGAGCGTGAAGCTGACGTCTTTTCCTTGATGCACTTCTTCCAATCTCCATGGCAGGCCTATCTGGACGTTGACCCGTACAAACCGCTTTTTGCTTGCGCGATGTACTCAGCGTTCTTGGCAATATTTGATGCCGTAGACAGTTGTGAACGATTAGCGCATAACTTTCAAAAGACAGATTTTGTTGACGATTTTTCTCACCCATCAGGTGGCGACAGAATTCAGGCTTGCGCATATGCTGTAGAGAACCTTTTAAACTTTCCCCAACCAGAGGTTAAGGTGGAGCTTCTTAAGAACCTCGATAGGATGCACAATGCGGTCGAAGACATGTGGAATCTGCTTTTACGGCAGTTGGCAAAGGATCTTGAAGGTATTGATCCAACCTCTTTTGAGAGCGACTACCAGCAAGCTCGCGCTGACTTAGTCTTCCTATAGGAGACCGAAACCTCCGATAGGTTTCTCGGTTACTCGAGTTATTTAACATAATGAACCCTATGGCAGATTGGCGTCGAAGCAGCCATTGATCGAAATCTGTCGGACGTCTCCTCCGTCCGCATTGCGCCTGTTTCTAGTAGACCGGTGTTCACGCTCAGTATGGCCATGGGAAGAATGCCGGAGCTGGCTTGATCAAGGGGCTTGGGTCAAACCCTGTAGTGCTGGCCCCCCTACCCTTTCGCAATGCGGACCCTTGA
>JBCBAO010000162.1:0-6186 GCA_038532405.1 Pseudomonadota bacterium
GGTTTGCTCAACAATTCCCGGATTAGAGGCACGCAGATAGCCTTGCATGACGTTCGGACCGCGCACTCGCAGCCGGCCACCCTCTTCAATGCCTTCAACTGGAACAAGATCATGCTCCATTCCAGCCATCAGCATGCCAACAGTTCCAGCCTTATTCGCGCCAATCTGATTGGCAGCGATAACTGGCGCAGCTTCCGTCGCGCCATACCCCTCCAGAATTTCAATGTTAAACTTCTTACGGACCAGTTGCCGCGTTTCATCGCGCACGCGCTCTGCACCGCATACCGCAAGCCTGACGCTGTCCAGATCCCCCTCAGATCCAGCGCGCGCATATTGCGAAATGAACGTATCCGTTGCCAGCAAAATGGTCGATCCGGTCTTGCGCACGCGCTTTGCAATCTCGCGAGGCTGGAGCGGGCTGGGATGACAAATCGCCTTTACACCGGAGATAAGCGGTAGCACAGCTCCCACCGTCAAACCAAAACAGTGGAACGTAGGCAAGGGATTGAAGACCGAATCCGTCGCCGGATCGAGGGCAATATGCGCTCGAACCTGGTCGACATTGGCCATGACATTTTCATGGCTCAGCACCACCCCTTTGGGCTCACCCTCAGTCCCCGAGGTAAAAAGAATAACACCCGGTTTGGTATGATGGGCATTACTACGGAATAACCAGGGAAGGGCAGGGCCAAGCGCACCGGCCGCCTTGTTTCCAAGACTCAAGCCTTCGCGAACATCCTCCAGATATATCAACTCGCCGCTTGATTTCAGTTCTTCTATCAAAGGTTCAAGAGCACCGATTTCAATAAATTTATGCGCCGTGACAATCCGCTTGATCTTAGCTGCTTTCATGGCCGATTTGATGTTTTTCGAGCCAGCGGTGAAGTTTAGCATCGCCGGAACACGCCCATATGCAAGGACGGCATAGAAGGCGATAATCGCGCCGACGCCCGTCGGTAAGAGAATGCCGACATTGTCGCCCTTGTTCGTCCCCGCCTTCAGCGCAGAACCTAGGGCGAAAGCTGCGCGGATGACCTCTTTATAGGTTAGTTTGCGTCCATCGCCGTCGATCACGGCAACCCGCGAAGGGCCGTAGTCTTTCGATGCCCTTATCAAGCCCGCAAACAGATCAATGCGAGCATGATCAACGTCAAACGGAACTTGCTTCATGGCTGTATCTTTTGTCACGGCGCCAACGTCCTTCCCCGAAAAGGCTTGAAATGTGTCTCGCTGCGCCTGAATAGCGCACTTTATAGATACCAGCTCTGCGGCAATAGCGCTTGATACATCCTTCTATGCAGTCCATTTACATTGGTATGGCCACTTTGATCAATCATCCGCACCACGAACGCGCGTTTCGACACCCCGAAAAGCGCAATCGTCCGGAGACGCCGCTCCTGCGCAAACCCGATTGGATTCGGGTTAAAGCGCCGAATGGCTCGGGGTACGCGGCAACGCGGGAGATCGTTAAATCAAAGAGTCTGGTCACGGTGTGCGAGGAAGCCGGCTGCCCCAATATCGGTGAATGCTGGACGAAGAAACACGCAACCATGATGATCATGGGTGAGGTGTGCACCAGGGCATGTTCGTTTTGTAACGTGGCCACTGGGAAACCGCCATCCGGGCTCGATATGGATGAGCCAAGACGGGTTGCTGAAGCTGTTTCGGAGATGGGCCTTGAGCACGTGGTTATCACCAGTGTGGACAGGGATGACCTGGAAGACGGTGGAGCGCTACATTTCGTCAATACGATCAACGCTATCCGGAATGCTAGCCCCAAGACGACGATTGAAATTCTAACGCCTGATTTTTTAAGGAAGACCGGGTGGGAGTATCGAGTGATCGATGCAAGACCGGATGTCTTCAACCACAATCTAGAAACCGTACCGCGCCTTTATCTTTCGATCCGCCCCGGCGCGCGCTATTTCCACTCTCTACGTTTATTGGAAAAGGTGAAGGAACGGGACCCAAGCCAGTTCACCAAGTCCGGGCTGATGGTTGGTCTGGGGGAGACGAAAGAAGAAGTTATGCAGGTCATGGATGATATGCGCTCAGCCGGGATAGACTTCCTGACAATCGGGCAATATCTGCAACCAACGCGCAAGCATGCCGCGGTCGACCGCTATGTCGAGCCCGCCGAATTTAAACACTACGAGGAAATTGCCCGGTCAAAAGGGTTTTTAATGGTTTCCGCGTCGCCCTTAACGCGGTCAAGCTACCATGCTGGCGAGGATTTTGAGAAACTGAGGGCTGCACGAACGGCTCAACTGGCGGCTAGCTAGACAAAACGGATCAGGACGTGCCGTCGCATATCGAAACCCTGGATGTGCCCTATGCGCCAGAAGACATGTTCCAGCTGGTCGCAGGCATTGCCGACTATCCAAAATTTATAAAATGGATCAAGGCTCTGCGCGTAAGCCAGCCGCAGCAGGTCGGCTCGCGCCACATGTGCATCGGCGAAGCCGTGGTTGGGTTTAAAGGGTTCACGGAGCGATTTTCGACCTCAGTTGAGGCAGACAGTGCTGAATGCACGGTCAAAGTGCGCTTGGTGCGTGGTCCTTTTCGGCGCTTGGTCAATAACTGGGCGTTTCGCGCGAATGATGCAGGAGGAACAGCGATACGCTTCGAGATTGACTACGAGTTTTCCAATATGGTGCTGCGTGCCCTTGCCAGTTCAAATCAAGACCGCGCAGTCGACAAAATTATGGAGTCTTTTCTAATCGAGGCAGACCGTCGCTTCAGAACACCGCCAGGGCCTGGGCCAACTACCGGTTCGCCTGTTGCTGGATCAAGTTGAGGGCGGTTTCGAGGGTGGCGAGACGCACCTGACTGCGACCGATGTCGCCGAACATACAGGCTTCATGCAAAATGGCATGATTTTCCCGTGCGCAAGCCAGGTGCACGGTGCCGACCGGCTTCATGGATGTTCCGCCGCCGGGACCGGCAATACCCGTAATTGCGAGTGCAATATTGGCGCGGCTTTCCTCCAACGCCCCTTCAGCCATTGCCCTG
This sequence comes from Pseudomonadota bacterium, assembly GCA_038532405.1. Lineage (GTDB taxonomy): Bacteria > Pseudomonadota > Alphaproteobacteria > Caulobacterales > Hyphomonadaceae > CALLCD01. The sequence continues at coordinate 3,013 of JBCBAO010000162.1, forward strand.
GCCACAGCTTCCGATACGGCACCATAGTCTGCAAGCATATCGCCTGGGACGCCTAAAACTTCCTGCTTGGCTCTATTCGAATAGGTTACGAAACCACGCTCAAACACGTCGGACGATCCGGCAAGCTCCGTAAAAAGGCCGGCGAGCAACCCACCCGTACAGCTTTCTGCCGTCGCAATACGAAGTCGCTTTTGCCGCGCATCGTCGGACACAAGGAGCGCGAGATTAATCAGACGGTCAGGATACATAACATACGTCCTAACAGAGGTCCGGCAGCGGGGTCAAAACAGCCGCAGCCTGCCCCGCAATTCCTTCCCGCCGCCCCGTAAACCCCAAACCCTCAGTGGTCGTCGCCTTCACACTCACCATAGAAAGATCAATCCCTAATAGGTCCGCGGTGCGGTGGCGCATGGGGTGGCGGTGGGGTTTTATTTTTGGGGCTTCGCAGATCAGGGTGATGTCTACGTGAGAGATGGCGTATCCGGCGGTTTGGGTGAGTTTGGCGGCATGGGCGAGGAACGTGCCGCTATCGGCATCTTTCCATTGGGGGTCGGAGGGGGGAAAGTGATCCCCGATATCCCCCATGGCCAAGGCCCCGAGAATGGCGTCGGTTAGCGCGTGCCATCCAATGTCCGCATCGGAGTGGCCAATGAGCCCGTGGGTGTGGGGAATGCGAACACCGCAAAGGGTAACGTGGTCACCAGCCCCGAACCGGTGGACGTCGAACCCCGTGCCCATACGCGGCCCTTTTTGTATGGGCGACATCAGCTTCCCGATCATGTCGAAATCCTCCGGATAAGTCAGCTTTCCAAGCCGCGCTTCGCCGGCGACGAGATGAACACGCAATCCTGCTGCTTCGATGGCTTCCAGATCATCCACGAAACTCGGCTGTGGTGCCTCATTGAGGGCCTCATTTTTTCCGATGAGGGCCCCACGAATATGAGCGAGTCGAAAGGCCTGGGGGGTCTGAATGCGTTTTAGATTGTCCCGCGGAACTGTTGCGAGGCGATCTGCGCTCGTATCTTTCAACGCATCGGTGATGATAAGGGCGGGAGCGACCGCATCGGCCAGATCAAGCGCTTCAATTATTCTCGTAATCATGGTCTGACTGAGACCCGGCCGGGCTGCATCATGAATGAGGACCGGTGTTTCGGACGGCGCATCAATTTGTGCAAGAGCCGCAGCAACCGATTGGGTGCGGGTTGCCCCTCCAGACACGACAGACAGGTTCGGCCCGGAAAAAGACGGAGCCTCATTGTAGAGTGGCGGCAGCACCAAAATCGTATGAGATATATGCGGGTGGGCAGCGAATGCGGCGATGCTCCAGTCAACGACACGTCGGCCGAGAAGTTGGCGAAACTGCTTCGGCCCACCATCACCGGCCCGTGCCCCTTCGCCCGCAGCAACGATTATTGCAATCGCATTGATCATCCTACGGTCTCTAGAAGAGTTGCGCCGGGAAAACCAGTATCTGATGAAAGCCCTCGCCAAAGTCGCTTTCTGTCTATATTTTAAGCAGGAGTTTTACGTAGGGTTATGATGGTTTGGAATTTTGCATTCGATTCCACCAAATCGGTGTGGCTGGCGCCCATGTCTGGGGCAACAGACGCACCGTTTCGGAAGCAGGTGGTGAAATTCGGCGGTTTCCGAGTCGTTTCGGAGATGACGGCGAGCGAACAACTCCTGCTTGCGCGCCCAGATGTTGTGCGCCGGACATGCAGGCACCATGGAGACAGCCCATGGATCGTGCAACTTGCAGGACGCGACCCAGGCCATATGGAAGGGGGGGCCAGACGTCTTGCGGAAACCGGCGTTGACCAGATCGATATCAATATGGGATGCCCCTCCCGTAAGGTGACGGGCGGCCTCTCCGGGTCGGCTTTGATGCGTGAACCGCAGCTTGCTGCCGAAATTATTGCAGCCACCCTAGCTGGGGCGGGCGATGTGCCGGTCACCTTGAAGATGCGCCTTGGCTGGGACCATGCGTCCTTGAACGCGCCAGAGCTCGGTGCCATGGCAGAACGCCTCGGCGTTCAACAGCTCACAGTCCACGGTCGGACACGCTGCCAATTCTATAAGGGAACGGCAGATTGGGCCCGTATCAGCGACACCGTATTCGCAGTTGATATTCCGGTTATCGCGAATGGCGATATTGCAACAATCGATGATGCGCGCCGCGCGCTCGCAGACTCAAATGCCGCAGGCATCATGGTCGGCCGGGCAGCTGTCGGGCGACCTTGGCTGCCAGCGCAGATACAAGCGCAACTGGCTGGACTTGTTTTTCCGGATCCAGACTGTGAGACGCGGTTTGAAAGCCTGGAAGAACAGATATTGGATGCGGCCGACCTCTATGGTCCGCAATTGGGTGTGCGGATTACACGTAAGCACATTGCCGCCGCCATCGCGGATGCGCCGATAGACATTTGCCCACAAACACGTCGTACGCTTCAATCGTCGGCCTGCCAGATCGCAGAGCCAGACGCCCTTATAGATGCTTTGCGTGGTATCTTTCTGGTATCAACACCAAGGCGGGCAGCCTGATGACCTCGACGACTCAGATAACGAGCAAACCCATGGATCCCGATATCGTGCCCGTTGCACTGATGGAGCTTGATCACCGGCGCCGCATTGTCAGCGCAAATACAGGCGCAGAGACATTGCTTGGGTTTTCGCGGCACGTGCTGGATGGGCGGAGCCTGACCGACCTTCTCTACCATGATTGTGCGCTGTTTGACTTGCTCGACCGCGCCGATGAAACAGTGGGCAGTGTTTCGGCGGGGGCATTGAAGCTTTCCGGGCCCAATCTTCATACCGGGAACCATCATGTCTCAGTAAACCGCGTACCCGGCGGAGGATTTGCGTTGGCATTTGCAAAAAGTGCTCAACAAGATCCGGCAGCGAGCGCCGCACCAGGCCTGGCTGCATTTGGAAAAATTCTTGGCCATGAGGTGAAAAACCCTTTGGCAGGCATATCCGGCGCAGCCCAATTGCTGAAACGATCTGCGACGGAGGACCAGGGTGAATTGTTGGACCTGGTGCTTGCGGAAAGCCGGAGAATTGAGCGGCTTGTGGATGAGCTTTCGGCGTTTGAGTTGTTCTCGCGGCCTGAGCGCGCGCCCTGCAATATCCACGAGGTGCTGGACCTCGTTATTCGCGCAGAGCAACTTGCTGTCG
>JBCBAO010000163.1:0-6141 GCA_038532405.1 Pseudomonadota bacterium
CGCGGCAGGACTTATACGGTTGGCCGGGCCTCTATATCGACGTGTTCTTTTCGCATAAACTCTTCCAATTCAAAGCGTTCACGCACGGTTCAAGCGATAGCGGCGGCGATAAGGGGCAGCCAATACCGTTTTGCGAGCAACAAAGCCTGCGTGATTATTGCCATTGTCCGCGATGTCCCAACTCTACATGGCTCATGATGCCGATAATTTGAAAAAAAGACAGCAACTTTCGTGCCGCAGCAGGACTTATACGGTTGGCCGGGACTCTATATCGATGTGTTCTTTTCGCATAAACTCTTCCAATTCAAAGCGTTCACGCACGGTTCAAGCTGGTCTATGTATATTTTTGATCAGAATAGGTAGGTGGATTTATGGGACGCATGCGGAACTATGTTTTCGTTGGAGCAGCAGCACTAACCCTTGTCGCGTGCCAGGCGCCTGGCATCGATTATACGGCGCGCGTTGCTCCTGGAAATCCAGCGGCCGCGACTTATCGGGCGGTTGCTGTCGACCAGTTCCGAGGCCCCCTTGGCAGCTGGTATGCTGAAGAATTCGAAGCAATGCTCCGGTCCGCCCTATTCGAGGGACAGCCTTGGTTCACCGTTGGCCTGTTTGGCGGTCAATCGAATGTTGTAGGTGTTTATGATGGCACCCTGGATGTCGGCTACCCTTATGTTTCCGAACGATATTATACGGACACGGAATGTGTGAGGAAAGAGGAAGTGGACGGGAAGCTAAAGTGCGTAAAGAAAGTCGATATCGAATATGTCTGCCTAAATTATACGGTAGACGTGTCGGTGCGGCCCCGCTTGACGGACAAGGCGACCGGGGAAGTGATCCATCAAACAAGTTATACCGGCTCCGACAGTGAAGAAGAGTGCTTCGAAACGGGCCATGTTCAATATCGCATTCGCAGGGGACCGAATGATCGAGGAAAGGGCAAATTTCGCTTTGCCTATGAGGATTACGGCCGGCCTGGATACCGTCTTGGGGCGGAATATATTATTGACCGGCTGACGGCATCCGCGCTGCGGGCTACCCTCTGGCAGGCCCGCCGGGATATTGCGCCTTACAATCAGGACGTCCGCGCGACGATTTTAACCGAGGCAAAAAACCTTGAGGTAAAAGCCGACCCGCGATTTCAATTCGGTGTTGAGGCAATCAAAAATGATGACCCAAACACGGCCTGCCGCCTTTTTCGCGAGCTTGCAGACGCCTATCCAAGCGCGCCGTCTGTCTTGCACAATCTTGGAGCTTGCGCAGAAGCCCTTGGTGATACGGCAACGGCCCAATCGCTCTATGGCAATGCCGCCGCCCAGGCCCAGGCAACGGGCGCAGAACCGGCAGATCGCGTCTTGAACGCCCTTGAACGCGTCTCCGATATCCGGTCGGATGAAGTGGTTCTGGACGCGCTGACCCCGGATAAGGGTGAGAAGCCGGCAAGCTGAGCTTTAAGTTTAAGCGGCCGTTTGACGCGCAAGATCAATCCAGTGCTCGACTTCGGCTTCCTTGAACTCTTCGTCGTCACGGGCAATTCGATCGCCTTCCGGGGAAGAGAGGAAATTTACCGCTGAGCGGAAGATGTCCGACGCAGATGCCATGGCGAGTTCATCGGCTGATCTTATGCCTGCGCCAACGAGCACTTGAGCATCATGGGTTCTAAGGCCCGGCACGGTCATCATCAGTTCGGCTTGGTCCTGCCAGTCAATCAGCGTGTCCTCAGTGATGTAGCGGACATCGAGCAATTCAGCGGCGACTTCACAGTCCGTCTCCATCAAATCGCGGACGGTTATAATGCCAACTTCGCCAAGCCGTTCGGCCGTTTTGCGACCAATTGACGGGGCTTCGACGATGGGGGAGTCCGGTTGTAGTTTTCCAACACGCCAATGGCTGTCATCGGTATCGGAGTTGGAAGGGAGAACATTGACCTCCTCGGCCTCCAATTCGGCCTGAAGGTCTTCTTCAAGGGCATTGGCGCGTTCGGCGGCAAGCTCAGCCTCGATCTCCGCTTCGAGCTCAGCCTCCAATTGGGCTTCTAGTTCGGCAGCAAGTTCTGGATCCAGTGGCTCTGAGGTGACGGTCTCGGTTTCCGCTTCGCCGGCAAAATTTATCTCCTCGTCCGACGTTGTGGCATCTGTTGGCTGGTCGTCTGGATCGATCCACGTCTCTTTGGTCTCATAGATCTCTTCGCTGGTGTCAGAGACAGGCTCTTCGATCACGGGCGTTTCGATCGTTGCTGGGACTGAAGCAGCCTTCTTCTTTTTCGACCGGCGTTTTTTTGTCTTGGATTCCGATGGAGCAGGTTCAGGCTCGTTCGGCTTGGTTGCGGCGCTTATTGGTTCTGAAGCCGGCACATTAGATGTCTTGGCAGCCTCTTGTTTCTGTTTGGTCTTTTTCGATTTTGCGCTCGGCTTCGCCTGCTCTTCAACCTCGGGCGCGATGCCCTCTGGCGGCGAGATTGGGACATGTTTGGTGCCGAGTGGTCCGAGCGGCTTTGCGTCGAGTTCCTTTAAAGGAATACGGAGCACCTGTTTGGCGTGGAGCTTGCGGATGGCCTTATCGTCCGACGGCAGGGTTCTGATGACTTTGCCGGTTTTTTGCAGCTCCGCATACATGCGCTCGACGGTGCGGCGGTCACCTGCATCACTTAGTTTCTTGGAGACCCAACGGATCGGAATATCGAGGGTTGCCAAATATCCTGGCAGGGAAAGATGGGTTTTCGGTGCCGCGACACCGGCCTCAATAACGGCACGGCTTACAAGTGTTGCAAAGCCTGCCGTCGCATATGCAACCAAGTCAGCAAAAATGTCGATCAATGTCTGGTCGAGGCCAGCAGGTGGGTTCTTTACGCCGGTGTCGAGATCATAGTGGTCTATCAGGGTTTGATAGTGTGGGTGGGACCGTTCCGCCCCGGCACGGACCATATCGGAGACGAACCCAAGGCCTGCACCAGCTTCCACTTTGGGATAACCCGTTTCCTCGATCTTTGCCTTTATGACATTACGAGATTTTGCAACGGACCATTCCAGTGCCCGGTGGATTGCCCCTTCTTCTTCGGTTTGGCCTGTGTGGAAAGGCTGGATCGGATCTGCGTAGTAGTGGCTGAGGACACCGAGCGCATAGGCTGCGTCTGCCCATTTCTTTCGTTTCAGAGCAGCGACCGCCTCCGCATACCATTCGGTTGCTTTGTCGCGCGCACCGCCCCATTCACCCTCTCCGATGTGAAGCACGTGATTTTTAAAGTCTTTGAACACAGCATCGGGTGCCTTGGCACCTTTCAGAAGCTCTTCATGGTGAAGGAGAAACAGATCCTGCCAATTCTGCGGGTCGTCTGTCTCCAGGAGACCGAGTGCTTCGATGGCGATATAATGGTGCGTTGAACGGCACCGATGCGCGACAATCACGCGTTCAAGAAGCGATGACATGGCTTCCAATTCCTTTAACAGAAAAGTCGAATTGCTTAATCCTTTGACCGAGCTTGGTTGATGGCTGGTTAATTCCCCGTCGCCTCTTGTGGACAAGCCGATCTGCTTGGCGAAGAGACGTGGCTTGTCTGTGGGATCGGTATTGTCAGCTCAGATATTGTGTACACCGTACATTTCGATACCGTCAGCGCCGCGCATGAACGGAGCTTGTGATGAGAAAATTAGTTGTCGCGATGGTTGGTGCCGGTTTTCTGGTCGGCGGACTTTCGGTCTGGGTCGCAATGGATGCGAGCGCCCAAGCATCCGGAAAAACCAATAAATATGCCGTTATCGGCTTCAACAATTATGAAGAGTTCGATACAGCAGTTGAAGATGCCATTGCAGAAGGATGGAACCTTCAAGGCGGGGTCGCGGTTACCTGCGGTCAGTATAGATGCACCTATTATCAGGCGGTCTCATATACAGAGTAAACGCGATTTCGTCGCGTCCGCGGACGGTAGTTGCCAATCACGCTAGCATGGCTGCAAACAGTTGGCAGCTGAGCCGGTCGAATGGACAAAGGCTGCAATTATAAATGACCCGCATTCTTTTGGTCTGCCTTGGCAATATTTGCCGGTCGCCAGCTGCCGAAGGTGTTTTGCGCACCAAGGCGATGACGCGAGGTGTATCTGTTGCGGTCGATAGCGCAGGCACAGGTGGCTGGCATGCAGGTGATCCACCCGACGAGCGCATGCAGGCCGCAGCTGCCCGGCGTAGATATGATTTGTCCGCACTAAGCGCTCGGCAGGTTGTGCCACAAGATTTCAACCGATTTGACCTGATTTTTGCTATGGACCGCTCAAACCTTGCCAATCTTGAAGCGATGGCACCCGTAGGTGGAATGGCCGAGCGACGGCTGTTCCTCGGCGACGAGGAGGTTCCAGATCCCTATTATGGAGGGGAGGCCGGGTTTGAGCACGTGCTCGATTTGATCGAGGCGGCCGCCGATCGATTGTTGGATGAACTCGTCACTAAGGCCACGGGTGGGCGCGCCACTGACTGACGTGCAGACATATCTCGGGTATCTGGGTAGAGACCGCTGACATGCCTGCTGTTCAATCGCGCTTAAAAGGCTTTCTGCCAGCCTATGCTAAACATGACATCGGTTTCCAGCTGTGGGCCGTTTAGATCCCTGACAATTGGCACACCGACTTCAAAAGCCAGCCTATGGCCACGCACATATCCCTCCTGACCTAGCAGGTTTACGCCAAAGAGAATTTCCAAAGTTTCTCCACCTTGGAAATCTGGATCTGCGGTTTGCACTGGTGCAACGATCAATGGATCAATCCCATCAATCCGCCCAACGGTTCGCCCGGTCAAACGGGTCGATAGCGACACCCAAGGACGCGGTTCATAGGCGGCCCAGGCCGTTAGCTCGCCAATATCACCGCGGGAATAGCCTTCATCGCTGCCGAGCCTGAACGTGCCAGTGATCTGAGCGCCGAGGCTGATGTCGCCGAAGCGGTCCCTCGCAGTGAGGGACGGTTTTAGATCAAACGTGCCGGACCCAATCTGCATTGGATAAGGCAGGCGCAGGGTTGGCGTCATGCCATTCGGGGCGAGTACGTCGTCCTCGAACGTATTGCTGCCGGTCGGGATTGAAACCACAAATCCGGCATTGATCTGACGATGTGCTTTTTGTCCATTGTCGAGGCCAAGGAGCGCGCCGACCATGGTGTCTCCAATGCCATCGCTTGACGTGGTGAAGGTTCCGAGCACGTCCGTGCCCATGCCGCCTTGGAAGGTTATATGGTCCATCTCATTGCGGACATAGGCGGTCATGGCGAGCAGTGTTACCCGGTCGGTGAGACCATACATACCGCCAAACATATGCATCTGCATCGTCATATCCGTGGGGACGACGCGGAGGGTTGGTGGCTGACCGGGCGTGCCGGCAAACCGGTTTGGAACGGTGGTTACAATCTCCTCGGGCGTAACGGAGTTGGTTCCGATTCTTGAGCCGCTCATCTGCATCCACATATAGCGGTAGGAGAGCATGAACTCTCCTTTTTTGTGGCGGTGGTCGGCCATTACCCCGATCGGGGCATGGTCTGAGGCTGTATTGCCGTCTGCATGGGCGGACGCGCAAAAGGTCGCGGCGATCAGGGCCGCTGAAAGGCTTTTGAGTTTCATTTTTGATCTCGTCTGAACAGTAAGATTTCCCCGGCAAGCGAATGACCGAGGGAAGGCTGTGGCGGTTCAGATGAGGTTCGGTGGGCCAATCGGCGGCGCGCCGGGCCAAAGCGGGCTTCGAGGGTATACACCTGCGGGGCCATAGTTGATTACAGTCTGGATCGGCGGTCCGGCAGCAAACGGGGTGCGCAAGACGCTGGCATGTACGCCGCTATCATGTTGGGGACAGTCCCCGCAGCACGACTGTCCAGTTTCCTCCGGAGGCGCAGATTCGCCAAAAGTAATATCGAGCGTTCGGCCCGTTCCTTGGCCGCATATCAGGACGGAGACTGTCTCGCCTTTGGAGAAGCTAAGATGAAGTTGCCCGCCTTGCGCCAAAAACGACACGGCCATCAATATGTGCAGCAGTCCGGCCAGGAAAGATTGTCGATGCCCACTCATGGAGCCTGTTCTAACCTGATCACGATTTTGTGAAAGCCGATAATTTGTCCCAGAGCACTCTTTTTACGAGCCCACGTCGTGATCTCCATACTCTCGATTCACT